>URAL01000025.1 GCA_900545805.1 uncultured Eubacteriales bacterium
CTTCACAAGCTGCAAAATGCCGTTAACGACGGAGATGTGCTGCTCGACGAGCCGGAGAACGTATTTGCAAGCGGCGGCGACCGCCTGAGCTCGTCCATGCTCGACATAGAGGACGGCATGGGTAAGACCGAGCTCGGCTCCTACGGCGGAAGGTACGCCAAGGACATATCGAGTCAAATCAGATCTCCTGTACCGGAGGCCAAGGCCAAGGCCATCGCCGCTGACTTTTTCGGGCTTGAAGCGGACGAGCTCGAGGCCGAATACACCGCCGAAAACGGTACGGCCTGCTTCAGCTTCGACGGCGGCAGCGTCTGCCTCGATGCGGACGGAAATGTTCTGTCGCTCAGCTCTGAGCGCAGCGTCTGCGGTGACATGGGATCATCCGAGCTTGAACAAATAGCGCGTGATTTTCTCGCAAGCCACGGCTTCGGCGAAATGTACCTCGCCTCGAGCGAGCGCATCGGCAGCGTGCAGACAATGAAGTTTGAATGTGTCGAAAACAATGTTCGGTGTATCAGCGACAGCGTGCGCATCTCCGTCGCGGGCGACAACGGCGGCATTTACGCCTATGACGCGACCGAACACGTCAGAGCTCACGGCACTTATCCGGCAGTCTCCACCTCGGTGAGCGAGAGTGCGGCACGTGCGGCGCTGCCATCGGCGCTGAAAGTTATCGACGCGCAGCTGTGCTACGCACCTGCCGACGACGAAAACTCCGTTCTGTGCTACGGCTTTGACTGCACGGGCTCGGACGGCGAGAAGCTCCTTATCCTCGTAGACGCCCAATCCGGCCGCCAATTCGATGTTTTTTTAGAGGCGAATTGAGGCATCTACGGATACGTTTAGTGCAGGTGCCCGGTATCGAGAGCGCCGACGAAACCGTAAGACTGCCGCTTCCCAATAGTGCGGTATGAGTTTTGCGGTTTTCTCCGCAGCTTCCGGTCGTGCTGCCACAAAAAATGTATAGGTACAGTCTCAATTTGCCACTAAAAACAACATAAGGCAGAAGCCGAGGAGCATGGCGTAGGTCGACAGGCGCCCGAAGCCGCGGATATGCGTCTGCGGGACCAAATCGTCCACGATGACATACAGCATCGTTCCGGCGGCGAAGGCCAGCGCGAAGGGCAGTATGCCGCGTGACAGCGTTATGGCAGAATAACCGAAGAACACGCCTGCGACCTCGACCGCCCCGCTTATGAACGCGACGATCGCCGCACGTTTTTTCCCTGCTCCGGTCTTCAAAAGCGGCGGTATGATTATCATGGCCTCGGGAATGTTCTGGAATGCGATACCGCTTGTTACTGTCAGAGCATCGGACAGATTCCCCGTGCCGAAGCTGACCCCTGCGGCGATGCCCTCGGGAAAGTGGTGGATGGCGATGGCGGCGACAAATAAAAGCGCGTGCCGCGTCGCCGCGTCGCCGCCGTTTTTCATTCCGATGCTATCCGACAGGCGCGGAGCGATAAGATTTATCCCGCTTAAGAAAAACGCACCGCAGAATATGCCCAGTGGCGTCAGCCACAGCGCATGCCCGCCCGAAAACTCCATTGACGGCACGACGAGGCCGAGTATCGCGGCGCACAGCATTATACCGGCCGCCGCGCCTGAGAGCGCATCCTCAACATACGGCGGTATATTCTCAAACAGAAAGCCTATAACGGCACCGACTAGGCTGCACAGCGCAATGCCCGCTGCCGTAATAAGTACATAAGTCATAAAATTCCCCCAATTGCGGTCGATGCATTCTATGCCGCGGAAGGAAATTTGTGATTGACAGACGGGTGATTTTCAAATAGTATTTATATGAAATTATATAAATTCGAAAGGAATGTACATATGAACAATAGATTTCTGCGCGCCATGAGCCTCATTCTTGCGCTTGCGCTGTGCACCTCGCTGCTTGCCGGCTGCGGCAGGGATGAAAAGCCCGAGCCCACCGTAAAGCCTACCGAGCCTTCCTTCGACCCCGTCGCCTATGTCAAGGGAGGTCTGGACGCAGTGTATCTCGGCGAATACTCCGATGAATATCTCACGATGCTCGGCGGCGAAACTAAGGAAAGCTGCGCCGAGCGCTATGAGCGCGGCATGCAGGTGAGCCTCAATGTGTTCTGCACCTACTTCGGCATTGAGTACGAGCAGTGCAGCGAAAGCGTGCAAACCGAGCTCATGGAGCTCATGCACAAAATGTACAAGTGTGCAAAATACGAGCTCGGTGCGTCAAAGCAGAACGGCGAGAGCTACACCGTTGAGGTCAAGGTAAGCCCCATTGCGGCAGTCGCACAGGTTGCCAAGGAGGATTACCCCGACTTTGCCAGATCTGCTGCCGAGCGCATCGCCTCTGGCGAGCTTGACAAGGGATCGCAGAGCTTTATCGACTGGTGGGCAAAATCGATACACGATATGGTAAATGCCCATCTCGTATCCCCATCCTACCTCGACGCGCAGACCGTTACCGTGACGCTTGATAAAAACTCCGGAGGCAGCTATGCCTTTTCCGGCACGAGCCTTGCCGATGTTGACGCGCTTATAGTGTCGTATCCTGCGTAAATATCCTGCATTTTTAAGACGAAAAACGGGGCTGCCTCTAAAAAGGCAGCCCCTTGGATGTTTTACATTATACAGAATTCTCGGTATCACATACGCCGGCAGAAGCGCAATGCAGATAAATATCAGCATATAGCTGAAGATATGCTTCATTGCATATTCACCTTCACCTTCAGACATAAACACCGTATGAGGCCGAAGGTTTTTTTATAGTAAGGAAGAGGAACGGGCTTGCCCGTTCCCTACGCGGTGCGGCGCAGTGCCGCGTCGGCGATGCAAAACCGGTTTCGACGGCTCCCCTGATACCGGGCTGCCGCAATAAGCGTATCCGTAGGTGCGCTAAAGTGCCTCTAAAAAATATGTGTGGTCAGCAGATAGGCCGCGATATTTGTCACCTTGCCGTGCTCGAAGCTGAGCTCAATGGCAACGCGCCCCTTTTCTACGCGGCAGGAGTTGAAGCCGCCGCTGACCATCTTGTACTTGGAGTCGAGCAGCTCGGTCTTTGCGTCGAGCTCATCATCGCCGACACGGATGCCGAGTATGGAATAATACTTCTCTGACGAGGAGAAGCCGATAACGCCGTATCCGCCGAGACCGGAATCAGGATGCTTGCCGAGATAATAGCGCGTGTCTGTTTCGGCCTGCATTATGCCCTCGCCGCGCTCGTCGGTAAACCACTCGTAGCCGTCCTCATCGTAATGCTTCGCGTCGTCAGCGCTGCGGATGAAGCTTATCGAGCCGCCGAGACGCCAGTCGGTAAGCGAGCGCGTGTTAAGCTGTGTAAGCTCTATCGTTCCGAACCACGAAAACGCAAGCGTGAGTATAAGAGCCAGCGCGACAAGCGCGATTATCACGAGCTTAAAAGTTTTTTTAGGTATACTTTTAAAAAACAGCATATAAAATGCTCCTTTGAATGTTTTGCATTTCTATCGAAAATATCATAACATTTAATAGTGAAAAGTCAATAACGGACGCTTACCCGAAAAATTAAAATTTTGTTAATGGGCCGATTGTCGATTATGCACTAAAATCTCACCGCTTTTTCTGTAAAAACGTCAAATGTTAAGGTGTGGGAAAATTCATACTTCAAGTCACACCGATACTTGTGCTATACTTAGATCATCGGAACAACCGAAAAAATTCATCAGGAGGAGCAATATGAAAAATACCAAGAAGCTTCTTGCTCTGCTGCTGGTCGTTGCCATGGTGTTTGCCCTGGCAGTTCCCGTATTCGCAGACGAGGAGACCCCCGCTATGGCGGGCAAGACCGTTATTCTGCACTCGAACGACGTTCACGGTGCGATAGCGGGCTATGCAAACATGGCGGCGCTTGCAGCCGACTATGAAAAACAGGGCGCTCAGGTAATAGTTGCCGACGCAGGCGACTTCAGCCAGGGCAAGGTCGAGGTCAGCTCGAACAAGGGCCTGAACGCGGTCAGGATGATGAACGCGGCAGGCTACGACATCGCCACGCTCGGCAACCACGAGTTTGACTACGGCTACGCACAGCTCGTCGAAAACCTCAAGGAAGCAAAATTCGGCACCGTCTGCTGCAATGTCCTCGGTGAGGACGGCAAGCCCGTGCTCGACGGCAGCAAGGTCATCACCGTCGGTGATGTGAAGATCGGCTTCATCGGCGTGAACACTCCCGAGAGCCAGACCAAGGCAAACCCGGCGCTCATCAAGGGTCTGACCTGGCTTGCTGGCGACGACATGGTCAAGGCAGTTCAGGCAGAGGCCGACAAGCTCAAGGCAGAGGCCGACGTTATCGTTGTTCTGGCTCACCTCGGCGTTGATGCGGAGTCCAAGCCCAACCGCTCGACCGATCTGTGGGCAGGCCTCAAGGGCGTTGACTTTATAATCGACGGCCACTCCCACACCGTCATGACAGCCGGCGAGGGCGGCGAGCCTATCCAGTCCACCGGCACTGCATTCCAGAACATCGGCGTTATCGTCATCGACAACGCTACCAAGAAGATCGAGAGCAACAAGCTCGTTGAGATCACCGCAGACTCGGCAAAGGACGAGACCGTCGCAGCAGCCGCTCAGGCCATCACCGACGCGATCAACAAGGAATACGGCACCGTATTCGCAAAGAACGAGGTCAAGCTCAACGGCGACAAGGCGTACAATAAGGACACCGGCCTTTACGGCAACCGTGACGGCGAGACCAACCTCGGCAACCTCATCACCGACTCCATGGTCTGGACAGTAAAGAAGTCCGGTGGCGTGACCGTTGACGAGAAGCACATCGTTGCAGTAACAAACGGCGGCGGCATCCGTGCGGCAATAAATCCGGGCGATATCACAAAGAAGGATGTCAACACCGTTCTGCCCTTCGGCAACACCATCGCAGTCGTGTACATCACCGGCGCCGAGCTTCTCGAGGCGCTTGAGGCTTCGACCTACTGCGTCCCGGCAAGCACCATCGGCGGCTTCCCCCAGGTCGCGGGCATAAGCTACACCATTAACTCCGCAAAGGCCTATGACGCAAATCCCGAGACCTACCCCGGCTCGACCTACTACGGTCCCAAGACCATCAACCGCGTCACCATCAACAGCATAAACGGCGAGCCGTTCGACGCAAAGGCGACCTATGCCGTCATCACAAACAACTTCTGCGCCGGCGGCGGCGACACCTACTACGCATTTGCCTCCGCGACCAGTAAGTTTGACACCGGTATCCCCCTCGACGAGGCGCTGATGGACTACATCACCACCGAGCTCAAGGGCACCATCGGTCAGGAATACGCAGCTCCCAAGGGCAACATCACTCACGTCTACAGCCCCTTCAAGGACGTCGTAAAGGGCGCCTACTACTATGACGCCGTCATGTGGGCCTTTGAGAACAACGTGACCAAGGGTATCGGAAACGACATGTTCGGACCCGACAACAGCTGCACCCGCGCCGAGATCGTCACCTTCCTGTACCGTGCGGCAGGCTCGCCTGCCGTTGCCGAGGACGCTGCAAATCCGTTCAGTGACGTTGAAAAGGGCAGCTTCTATTACGACGCCGTTCTGTGGGCGGTCAAGAACAACATCACCGTCGGTACGAGCGCGACCACCTTCGAGCCCAACGCTGTCTGCAACCGTGCGCAGATCGTCACCTTCCTGTGGCGCGCAAACGGCTCCGAGCTGACACCGATAGCCACCCGCTTCGCCGACGTTCCCGCCGACGCTTTCTATGCAGACGCAGTCGCATGGGCAGCTCAGGAGGGCATCACCACCGGCTATAACACCACCACCTTCGCTCCCGAAGATAACTGCACCCGCGCTCAGGCAGTCACCCTGCTTTACAGGGCCAAGTAAGGCTCGGGCAATAGCTTAAAACCCGATAATAAAAAATCGGCACCGATTCGGTGCCGATTTTTTCTTTTTCAGAGGCGCACGGGCGTGCCTGCGCATAGTGCTTCGTGCAGCATAAAAATGCGCTGATCTGGTGCAAAAGCTTTGCCTGCACCTTGCAGGGAGCTTATCCTGCCCATTCCGCTTGCCGCGGGTGGCGAGGCGCTCCTCCGGTCGGGCATCGGCAATAAGCGTATCCGCAGATTCCTCAATCCACTACCGAAAAGCCCTGGTTTTCGACGGCGGCTTTCAGCGCGGCAGCGTCGAGGCTCTCTCCCGTTATGACGGCGGTGCCGGTTTCGTGGCTGACCTCTGCGGAGGCGACGCCCTCGACCTTTTCAAGCGCCGCCTTGACGCGTGAGGAGCAGTGACCGCACTGCATACCTTCTATTTTTATCGTAATTTCCATAGTAAAAGCCTCCGTTTCATTCGTTTTTTATAATAACTCTGTCGCCGTGAATCTCAAGCCTGTTCTGGCAATAGAGTATTATGGCCTTGGGGAGCAGCTTCCATTCCGCATCCTCCATGATGCGGCGCGACAGGCTCTCGGGCGTGTCGTTCGGGAGGATATCCACGGCCTGCTGGGCGATGATCGGGCCGATGTTGCCGTCGATATCCGCGAAAAAAGCCGTTGCGCCGGTGACACGGCAGCCGCGTTCAAGCGCTGCGCGCTCGGGAGCGTCGTCGCAGTTGACAAAGGCGGGGATCAGCGAGGGGTACACGCCGATGATGCGCTTGCGAAACTGCGTCGATATAACGCCCAGCGGCATGTTATAGCCGGTGAGGATGACGAGGTCTATGTCCATATCGCGCAGCTTGTTTGAAACGGCCATGCTGTAGCTGAGCTTCGTGGGAAAAAGCGAGGGCTCGACCACGAAGGCCTCCACGCCGGAATTGCGCGCACGGCGCAGCGCGTAAGCGTCCGACTCCGTGCATATGACGGCGCAGAGCTCGAAATTCGGGATCTCACCGAAGTACATGGAATCAAGGACCGTCTGTAGCAGTGCTCCGTCACCGGAGACGAGTGCCGCCGCTCTTATCATTTGATCTCCCCCTTATTCGCCGAGAAGCCGCCGTGCGGTCTCGATATTCATCCTTTCGGCGTTCTTGATGTATTCAAAGCGCCGACCGAGCTCATCCATGCCGGATTCGGACAGCGCAGTCTCGGCGGTGTCGATAAGTCTCTGCGCCGTGACGTCGTCAAACTCTATGCATGAAATGCCAAGATACCGCGCACAGCCCGTGACCTTCGGATCGTAGCTCAGGCCGACCGACGGCACCTCGCCGCAGGCGGCATACAGCAGACTGTGCAGGCGCATGGCGACGCACAGCTTCATCTGCCGCACGATGGCTATCTCAAGCTCCGCGTCCTCGGTCTTCGGCATGACCCTGAACGGAGCGCTCATGCCGCGAGTTATGGGCTCGGTTATTGCAGCGTCCCGGTCGTAATTCATCGGCATGAACAGAGGGATGAGCCCGTGCTTATCGTAAAGGTATTGCAGGGCGGCTCTTATCTCGCCGCTTTTTTCGGCAAAGCCCGGCCAATTGCGCAGACCGAGGCAGACGTATTTCTCATCAGGCTCGATGCCGTGACTGCGCAGGAAGGCCTTAGCGTCCGCGTCGCTCCTGCCGCGCAGATTGAGCACGGGGTCGCCCGTGACGAGCACCTCCTGCACCGTCACGCCGATCTGGCGTGTGAGCTCAAGGCTCAGGGGATCGCGCAGGGTTATCGCGTCGACGCAGCGGTTTATCGTCTCCGCGGCGCGGCGGCGGTCGTAGTCGTAATTGAGCGGGCCCATACCGCAGCCGTACATCTGCACCCTGCATCCGTACTTTTTCGCAAGAGATATCGTGTGCAGATAAAACCACAGGCTTCTGCGGCTGGTGACGTCCTGAATAAGGCTGCCGCCTCCGCTTATGAACAGCTTCGAGCGCTTAAGCTCGCGCCGCAGGCGCAGTACCTGCCAGCGCCGTATCGCGCTCAGCCCGTGCGTGCGTCTGGTATGCCGCGCGTTTTTCGACACGACC
This sequence comes from uncultured Eubacteriales bacterium, assembly GCA_900545805.1. GTDB lineage: Bacteria > Bacillota > Clostridia > Oscillospirales > Oscillospiraceae > F23-B02. The sequence goes on from URAL01000025.1 coordinate 7,918, forward strand.
ACGATGCGCATATCCTCATCTATCGATCTCAGCTGACCGGCGATGGCGGTTAAAAGCGCCTCATCGCCCGCGTTGCCATGGCCGTAGGCGCCGCATATGACAACGCCGCAGCGGGGCTCATTGTATCTTTCAATAACGGTTTTATATATCTTCAGCTGCCTTCGGCAGGTGCTTTCGGTTGAAAACTCGCGCCTCGCCTTATCATACACGGCCCGGCCGAGCTTCTTTCGGAGCACTTCATCGTTTGCAAGGGCAAGGATGCATTGCGTCATCGCCTCGTGATCGTGCGGCTCAAACAGCATACCGGTTTCGCCGTTTATTATGAGCCTCGGAATACCGCCTACGCGGGAGGCAACCGTCGGTATACCTGCTCTTGCGGCCTCAGTCACGGCGTAGGGGAAGGTCTCCGACAGGGAGCTTATCGCGTTTATGTCCACGCTTGCGTAGTAGCCGTCCATGCCGTTTATCCATCCGGCAAAAAAGACCTTATCGCGGATATCAAGCTCTGCGCACAGCGCCTCGAGCATCTCGCGCTCTCTGCCGTCGCCGGCGATGAGAAGGCGCAGTCTGTCGTTTTCCTTTGCCGCTCCCGCAAAGCCGCGCACGGTTGTGGCGACATCCTTAACGGCATCAAAGCGTGCCGCAATGCCGACAACGATGCTGTCCTCAGGAAAATCGCAGCCGATATCGCAGAACCACTCGCGCCGGGTGATGTCCGGCTTCGGACGGGAGAAATCGACGCCGTTATAGATCGGGAAGAGTTCATTCGGCTCAAAGCCGCGGTCTATAAGCGTCTGGCGCATCTGATCGGAAACGCATACGCGGTAGTCCATACGGCGCAGCGCCAGCTTGTTGAGCTGCCCGTAGGTCATGGCAGCCATCGGACGACCGAGGTAATCGAGCTTATAATCGCTGTGCACGGTGCTTATAAAGGGAATATCAAAGTGCTTTTTCAGCAGCGCACCCGTCAGGTTTGCGCGGCTGCCGTGGCAGTGAACGATGTCATAATCGCCGTTTTCTATAAGCTCACGGGTTTTTTTCAATCCGACATTAAAGCCGCCTTCAAAAACCTGCGTCGGTATTCCCATTTCGCGCGCCGATTCCGAAAATTCAGCCTCCATATAGCAGACAAGATCGGCGTCTATGTGCTCGTTAAGGCCGTGCAGGAGCGAAAGCACATGCGTTTTCGCACCGCCTGAGTCTCCTCCGGAGATAAGATGTAAAACTCTCATAAAACTATCGTATTAGCCCCCACTTGATTTCTTAGGGAAAGATATAATATAATATGATATTATATATTAATTAGTATTTGAGGTCAAGCCAAATGACAACTATCTATGTGATCCGCCACGCCGAGGCGGAGGGGAACCTGTACCGCATCGTGCAGGGGCAGCACAACAGCTTTATAACGCCGCGAGGGCACAGGCAGATAGCCTGTCTCGCGGAGAGATTTAAGAATGTTCACCTCGACGCGCTGTATTCAAGCGATCTGCGCCGCACGGTGACGACCGCGGGCGCGATAACAAAGTATCACGAGCTTGAGCTTCGGCTCACGCCGCGGCTCAGGGAAATTAATCTCGGCGTATGCGAGGGCATGAGCTTCGGTGATATGTACAGATTTGACCCTGTGCAGATGGACAATTTCAACAACGATCCTGCGCAGTGGTGCGCGCCGGGAGCGGAGAGCTTTGCCGAGTGCACTGTGCGCATAGTCTCCGCCGTTACCGAGATAGCGGTAAAAAACGAGGGGAAGACCGTCGCCGTTGTCTCTCACGGTATGGCCATCCGCTCGCTTCTGGCGTATATTCTGAACGTCAAAAGCCGCGATATCCCCTCGCTTCCGCACGGGGACAACACTGCCGTCAGCAAGCTCATATACGATAAGGGCTCGTTCACGGTCGAGTATTATAATGATAACTCCCACCTGCCGCCGGAGCTTTCGACCTTCGCACGGCAGAGCTGGTGGAAAAAAGAGACGCGCGGGGAAGACCCAAACAACCTCTACTACGAGCCGCTCGACCCGAACAGCGAGGGCGAGCTTTATAAGGAGTTTTACGCCGCCTCGTGGAGAGCCGCGCACGGTGATCTTAAGGGCTTTAACGCCGAGACCTATCTCACCTCAGCCAGACTGCATTATGCCGCGGATAAGCGCGCCATACTCAAGGCCTACCGCTCCGACGGCGAGCTTGCGGGGCTTGTAGAGACAGATCCCGAGCGCTCGAAGGGAGCCGGCATCGGCTGGGTGAGCCTTGTATACATAAAGCAGCAGCTGCGCAATATGGGGCTCGGAACGCAGCTGATCGGCCGTGCGATAACAAATTACGAGATGCTCGGCCGCGAAAAGATTCGGCTGCACGTCTCTTCGAAAAACGTGAACGCCGTAAGGTTTTACGAGAATCTCGGCTTTACCGTCCTCGGCAGCGAGCCCGGAGCGGGCGCGCCGCTTTACCTCATGGAAAAGAGATTTGAATAGCAATGTCAATGTGGAACGTTAATGCGCGCATCCAAAGGCTCGATACGCGTGACCGGCGCATCATAGCAGTTTCCGATATACACGCTAATATGCGCTATTTCAGGGGGCTTCTCGAAAAAGTTAATTTCTCCGAGCGCGACGAGCTCATCATAGACGGCGACTTTCTCGAAAAAGGGCAGAACAGTCTCGAGATGCTGAGATTTATAATGAAGCTCTCCGAGCGCGGCAACTGCCACGCCGTCTGCGGCAACTGCGACACATGGGGAGACGTTATCGGTGCCGAGCGCCGCTACTGGGACAAGCGCATCGTGCAGTACATGCTGTCAAAGCATGGCGGCCTTGTGTGGGATATGCTCACGGAGCTGGGTGTTGAGATAACGCCCGAGCTCGACTTCGAGTCTCTTATCCCGGAGCTTTCCGCTCACTTCAAGCCCGAGTGGGACTTCCTGACGGCTCTGCCCCATGTAATCGAAACGCCGCATTATATCTTCGTGCACGGCGGCATAAGGCCGGATATCCCAATCGAGCGGCAGCGCGGCGGCGACTGCATGAAGTTTGACGATTTCATGGACTGCGGCTTTTCCTTCGACAGGTGGGTCATCGTCGGGCACTGGCCGGTTATGCTGTATCTTACCGATCACGTCTGCGCAAACCCGATAATCGACCGCGAAAAGCACGTTATATCCATCGACGGCGGCTGCTCGCTGAAGGACGACGGGCAGTTAAATGCATTGATTATCCCCTTTGAGGGCAGCGAGGACTTCAGCTTCGAGGCCTATGACTCATTCCCCGTGCGCAGGGTGAAGACGACCCAGCATGGGAGCAAAAGGAGCTATTACATCCGATGGGGAGACAATGACGTGCAGGTTCTGCGCCGCGGAAAGGAGTTCTCCCTCGTACGCCATATCCGCACGGGCTACGAGATGGAGATACTCACAAAATACCTTTACTCCGATAAGGAGTTTTGCAAATGCAACGATTCGACGGATCTTGTGCTTGAGCTTAAGCCCGGCGACGAGGTCAGCGTCGTGGAGGAGACCTCGCGTGGCTATCTTGTCAAATACAAGGGCACGTCGGGCTGGTATTGGGGAGAGCTTATATGACAGACGATCTTGAATTTTTGCCGGTCTCGCGGGACGAGATGCACGAGCGCGGCTGGTGGTGGTATGACTTCCTGCTCATAACGGGCGACGCATATGTCGATCATCCGAGCTTCGGCACGACGGTGATTGCCCGAGTTCTGGAGGCCGACGGCTTCCGCGTGGCGATATGCGCGCAGCCGGACTGGCACTCTGCCGAGGCGATCACCGCCTTCGGCCGGCCGCGCCTGGGCGTCATGATAGGAGCGGGAAACCTCGACTCCATGGTCGCGCACTACACGGCCGCTAAGAAGCGCCGCAGCGAGGATTTTTACTCGCCCGGCAAGAGAACGGGACTGCGTCCGGACAGAGCGACGATAGTCTACGCAAACCGTGCACGAGAGGCCTTCGGCTCGGAGATACCTATCGTCATCGGCGGCCTTGAGGCCTCGCTGCGGCGCTTTGCGCATTATGATTACTGGGACGATAAGGTGCGCAGATCCGTTCTCGTCGATTCGGGCGCGGACATACTCGTTTACGGCATGGGAGAGACTGCCTCACGCGAGATAGCGCGCAGGCTCAAAAAGAAGATACCCGTGTCCGAGATGCGCGATATACGCGGAACTGCGATTCTGACGCATTCGCCGGACGATTGCGCGTTTGAAAGCGTCACGCTGCCCTCGTTTGCCGACGTCTGCGACAGCCGCCGCTTTTACGCTGACGCGACGCGCCTTGAGTACGCCGAGCACGACCCCGTGCGCGGACGTGCGCTCATCCAGGAGCACGACGGGCGGTATCTTATCGTAAATCCCCCGGCAATGCCGCTTGAGACAAAGGAGCTCGACCGCGTCGCCGAGCTTCCGTACACAAAGCAGTATCACCCCATGTACGAGCCCCTCGGCGGCGTTCCCGCAATCGAGGAGGTCAAGTTCTCGGTCATCCATAACCGCGGCTGCTTCGGCGGCTGCAGCTTCTGTGCTCTGGCCTTCCATCAGGGCAGAATGGTCACGAGCCGCAGCCACGAAAGCGTCATACGCGAGGTCACGGCACTGACAAAATTCCCCGACTTCAAGGGCTATATAAACGACGTCGGCGGTCCGTCGGCAAACTTCCGCCACCATTCGTGCAAAAAGCAGGCCAAATGCGGCATGTGCGCCGACAGGAGATGTCTTGCGCCGACGCCCTGCCCGAATCTCGACGCGGATCACTCGGACTATCTCGCCCTGCTGCGCAGGCTGCGGCAGATACCGGGCATAAAAAAGGTTTTCGTGCGCAGCGGTATACGCTACGACTACATGCTTGAGGATAAAAACGACGATTTCTTCGCCGAGCTTGTCAAATATCACATCTCCGGCCAGCTCAAGGTCGCGCCCGAGCACTGCATCGACAGCGTTCTCGACTATATGGGCAAGCCGCACATCGACGTGTATGAGCGCTTCATGGAAAAGTACAAAAAAATGAACACGCGCTTTTCCAAGGAGCAGTACGTCGTGCCGTACCTCATGTCCTCGCATCCGGGCAGCACGCTTTCCGACGCCGTCGCACTGGCGGAGTACCTCAACAAAAGAGGCCGCCAGCCCGAGCAGGTGCAGGACTTTTACCCCACGCCCGGCACTATATCGACCTGCATGTATTACACGGGAATAGACCCCTTGACGATGAAGTCCGTGTACGTCGCAAAGACCTTTCATGAAAAGGCGATGCAGCGCGCACTTTTGCAGTGGAAGCGCCCGGATAAGCGCAAGCTCGTCATCGAGGCGCTTAAGGAGGCAGGACGTGAGGATCTCATCGGCTACGGGCCGGAGTGCCTCGTTCGCCCCGACCGTCCGCCGAGGCAGAAAACGCCCGCGAAGCCAAAGGAGCCCGAAAAACCGCAGATAACGAAAAAAGCCGGCTATGCCAAGGGCTGGGCAAAGCCCAAGCCCAGGAAAAACGCAAAGCCCGGCAAAAAGAAAGGAAGATAAATATGAAGTACAAAAGATTTGACAAGACCATCGTCGTTCGCATCGATCGCGGCGAGGAGATACTTGACAAAATACGCGAGCTGGCGATAGCCGAGAACATTAAGCTTGCCTCCGTCACCGCTCTTGGCGCGACGAACGACTTCACCGTCGGTGTTTTCAACACCGCCGAGAAAAAATACTACGCAAACGAATTCAAGGGCGCTTTCGAGATTGTCTCTCTCACGGGCACGATTAACACCATGGACGGGCAGTTTTATACGCACATTCACATGTCCGCCGGCAACGACAAGGGCGAGGTCTTCGGCGGTCACTTAAATCGTGCGGTTGTCTCGGCCACCTGCGAGATGACAGTCACCGTCATAGACGGCGAGGTGGACAGATACCGCGATGACGACGTGGGTCTTAACCTGTTTAAGCTCTGATGGAGTACCTTGCCTGTTATCTTGCGGCGGTCAATATACTGCTGTGCGCCCTCATGGGCACGGACAAGCTGCTGGCAAAGCTGCAAAAGCGCCGCATACCCGAAAAAGCTCTTTTTGCCCTCGCCGTTCTCGGCGGAGCGCTCGGCGGCACGGTCGGTATGTACTCGTTTCACCACAAAACGCTGCACAAATCCTTCGCTATCGGCTTTCCGCTGCTGACTATAGTGCAGATTGCCGCAGTCGCATATTTAGTTATCAAGTAGAAAGAAGAATCACCCCATGAAAGAAAAACTCAGGGGATTGCTTTTGTGCCTCGTTATAGCGATCCCGGCATGGCTGCTCGGACGGAAATTTGCCATCGTGGGCGGTCCCGTTATCTCCATCCTACTCGGTATGACAGTCGGGCTGTTTCTGAAAAACCGTGCGCCGTTTGAGGCAGGCATCAGATTTACGTCCAAAAAAATACTCCAGTGGGCGGTTATCCTGCTCGGCTTCGGCATGAATCTTGCGGTCATAGGCCGCACGGGCGTGCAGTCGCTGCCGATAATCCTGAGCACGATAACGGCCTCACTGCTGATAGCATTCATCATGTGCAGGGCGCTGAAGATACCCACGAAGATCTCAACGCTCATCGGTGTGGGCTCGTCTATCTGCGGAGGCTCGGCTATCGCGGCAACGGCGCCGGTAATCGACGCAAGCGACGAGGAGGTCGCGCAGGCGATATCGGTCATATTTTTCTATAACGTCATCGCGGCGCTCATTTTCCCCCTTGTAGGTACGCTCATCGGCTTTTCCACATCCTCCGGCGAGACCTTCGGCATCTTTGCCGGAACGGCTGTGAACGATACTTCCTCCGTCACCGCTGCCGCCTCGACCTGGGACAGCATGTGGGGTCTCGGCTCTCAGACGCTCGACAAGGCCGTCACCGTCAAGCTCACGCGAACGCTCGCCATCATCCCCATCACCCTCGTGCTCGCGCTCATACAGTCGAAAAAATCGGCCGGAGAGACGGAGAAAAAGGTCAGTATAAAGAGCGTATTCCCAATGTTTATCCTCTACTTCATCCTCGCCTCGATCATAACAACCGTGGCGCAGTCGCTCGGCGTCGACGCGAGCGTTTTCACGCCGCTCAAGGAGCTGAGCAAGTTTATGATCGTACTGGCCATGGCGGCCATCGGCCTGAACACAAACCCGATAAAGCTTATAAAAACCGGCGGCAAGCCTCTGCTTCTGGGCTTCTGCTGCTGGCTGGGCATAACGGGCGTGGCCATTGCGATGCAGCACGCTCTGGGGCTCATCGCATGAAGCTTATTATATCCAGACACCGCGGGCGCCAGAGCGCCCGCGGTGTCTTATGCGCTGCGCATAAGCGCCTGCTCATCGTTCCCCGCGCCGGTCACGGCCTGAGCTACATGCTCGACCGCGAGGCGTATCTCGCCGCCCTCCGCGAATTTTTGCAGGCGCATTGACGCAGCTGCCGATACGCATTTTGCGTCGGTACGACCGATGAGTGCGGAGGAAACCGTAAAAAACGGGCGGGCAATGCCCGCCCCTACATTATAGTTTTTTGTTCCGACATAGCTTTCGGAAGCGGAACGGGCAAGCCCGTTCCCTACGTTATGGATTTTTGTTCCGACTATGCCCGTAGGGGCGACCATTGGTCGCCCGTCGCGCCGGTTTCGTCGGTGCTCACCGGTCGGGCGACCGCAATCACTGTATCCGCGGCAGCGTCCGTGCGCCTCTAAAAATGTGACTAAATCAGGGCACAAATTATCCGTTCAGACGCTGACAGCCATTTATTCAGCGCTTACTAAAGTATAAATTTCAAAGGTGCCCCTGGCGGTGAGAGTACCGCTGCAATCGTAAACGGAGGTCTCGACAACATTGACGGTGCGGCCGGACTTGATTATTCTGCCCTCACAGCGAAGCTTCTTGCCCTTGCCCGGACGGAGAAAATTGAGGCTGCCGCTGAGCGTAACAAAAGTCCTGGCCCGCTGACCGACCGCAACTCCGGCCGCAACATCGCACAGAGAATACACTAAGCCGCCGTGCGCCATGCCCAGGGGATTGAGCGATTCCGGACGCAGCTCGACCTCCACGACGGAGAAGTCGGGGCCGATATCGGTCGTGTAGATATGATTATATTTATTATACTCGCATCGGGTGTTTACCAGATTCAGATATTCCTGCTTATCCATAGCTTTGCCTCCATAAAAACATGGAAAGCATTATATATTAAAGCTCTGTCTTTGTCAAAACCAGTGAATTCCCGTCGAGCCGCGCCTGAACTGCGTCGCCGCGGCCGAGACTGCCGGACAGCATAAGCTCGGCGGCCTTATCCTCTATCATGCTGCGTATAGCCCGGCGCAGCGGCCGCGCGCCGTACCTTTCGTCGTAGCCCCGCTCGGCAAGGTAGTCGACCACCGCGTCGGGTACCGCGAGCGTCATTCCCAGCGCCTCGAAGCGTTCGGCGACGGAAAGCAGCATACGCTCGGCTATGCTGCGCATATCCGCCCGGCTCAGGCGGCGGAACACTATCGTATCGTCGATGCGGTTTAAAAATTCCGGCTTAAAGGTTCTCCGCAGCTCATCGTTTATCCGAATGCGCATGACGGCACTCTCATCGCCGCCGCCGGAGGCAAAGCCGAGGCTCGGGCGCCCGTCGCTTATGGCCTTCGCACCGACGTTCGAGGTCATGACGATGATTGTGCTGCGAAAGCTCACGACTCTGCCCGCGGAGTCTGTCAGTCTGCCGTCATCCATGATCTGAAGCAGGATGCTCCACACGTCCTCATGCGCCTTTTCAATCTCGTCAAACAGCACGACCGACCATGGTCTGCGCCGCACACGCTCGGTCAGCTGCCCGCCGTCCTCATAGCCGACATAGCCCGGAGGCGAGCCGATGAGCTTGCTGACGGCGTGCTTTTCCATGTACTCGGACATGTCCAGGCGTATCATCGCGTCGCTTTCGCCGAAAACGGCCTCAGCGAGGGCACGGCACAGCTCTGTCTTGCCAACACCGGTGGGGCCGAGAAAGAGAAAGCTTCCTATCGGACGGTCGGGGTCGGAAAGACCTACTCTGCCGCGGCGGATAGCGCGCGCCACGGCGGTTACGGCCTCGTTTTGCCCGATTACGCGTCTGTGCAGTATGCTCTCCATGTTTTTCAGGCGCTTTGTCTCGTCGGCGCTGAGATTTGCCACGGGGATGCCTGTCCACACGGAGACCACCTCCGCGATATCCTCTGCCGTTACAAGCCCCCCGCCGCAGACGCGGATGTGCGCCGCCGCCTCATCAATGAGGTCAATGGCCTTATCCGGCAGGAAGCGGTCGTTTATATACCGCGCCGAGAGGTCGACCGCCGCCGTGAGCGCCGCGTCCGATATCTTCACGCGGTGGTGCTTTTCAAGGCTCGGGCGTACGCCGCCGAGCATAAGAAGGCTGTTTTCCCTCGACGGCTCTGAGACCTTCACCGGCTGGAACCTGCGCTCTAACGCCGCGTCCTTTTCTATGTGGCGGCGATACTCCTCCGGTGTCGTCGCACCGATCATCTGCACCTCGCCGCGGCCGAGCGCGGGCTTCAGGATGTTTGCCGCGTCTATCGCACCCTCGGCGCTGCCGGCGCCTATAACGGTGTGCAGCTCGTCGACGAAAAGTATGACGTCGCCGGCTTTTTTTACATCCTTGAGCACCGCCTTGACACGCTCCTCAAAATCGCCGCGGTACTTTGTTCCCGCCAGCAGCGCCGGAAGATCGAGCGCTACAAGCCTCTTTCCGGCCATGCTCTCGGGCGCGTCGGAGCTTGCGATATATGACGCGATACCCTCGGCGACGGCGGTCTTGCCCACGCCCGGCTCGCCGATGAGCACGGGATTGTTTTTGCTGCGGCGCGACAGTATCTGCACGCTGCGGCGTATCTCCTCCTCGCGGCCGATGACGGGATCGAAGCCCCCTGCGGCGGCTATCTGCGTAAGATCGCGGCTGTACAGGTCGAGGATGCGCGTTTCGCTGTGCCTGACAGCGGCCTTCGGCTGCTGCGGAGGCTGCTGCTGAGGACACGGCTTAAACGAGCCCGCGCCGAAAACGGCGAGAATGTCGGTGTAGATATCGTTAAGACTGAGCCCCGCAGCGGTCAGCGCCCTTGCACCGCCGCAGTCCGGCTGGCGGAGTATGCCCAGAAGCAGGTGCTCTGTGCCGATATAGCTGTGACCCAGGCGAGCAGCGTCCGAGGCCGCCTTTTCTATAGCCTGCCATGCGTGCTTTGTAAGCCCCTGCGTCGGGGCGCCGGGCTCGCCTGTTCCGCTTTGACGGCTTACGGCAGCCTTTAGGCTATGCTCGCTTATGCCGCGGTCGCGCAGTATTCGTGCGCCGAGTCCGGCCTTTTCGCGCACAATGCCCAAAAGCAGATGCTCGGTGCCGACATAGCTGTGACCCAGGCCGAACGCGGCAAGCCGCGCCTGCTCGATGGCCCCCTCGGCCTTTTCCGTGAATTTTTCATTGTTCTTCAAGGTCTTTTCCCCCTTGTGCACATATTGATATATCTTAATACATCGGCCGCGCCGATACTGTCGTATAAGGGATTATTGACAGTTTGCAAAATTTATAGTTATTAACTTCAATTTACGTTTGCATTTTTGAAAATTTGTGTTACAATGCACTTGCAAGACATAGGCAAGACCAGAATCCCTATTGAGCAAACTTACATATGGAGGTTACATCATGGCTTTTGTTATTACCGACGAGTGCCTGTCCTGCGGCGCATGCGCAGCACAGTGCCCTGCTGAAGCTATCTCTATGGGCGATCTTCACTATGAGATCGATGCCGACAAGTGCCTTGAGTGCGGTGCTTGCGCAGCACAGTGCCCTGCAGAGGCTATCGAGGCTCAGTAAGCCTGAGAAAACCGAAAAAACGCGGTGTGGAAAAACCATGCCGCGTTTTTTCTTTTTTCAGTGGTGTCCGTGCGCCTCTAAAAACAAAAAACGAATGTTGATTTTCGGACGTTTGTATAGTAAAATGTATTATAGATAAAAATAAATGTAAGGAGCGCGGTGAGCATGGAAACAGTCAGACCCAAAAAGGAAGACAGACGCGTAAGATACACAAAGCAGGCCATCCGAGACGGCTTTCTGCGGCTGCTCGCCGAAAAGCCGATAGAAAAGATAAGCGTGACGGAGATCTGCCGCGAGGCGGACATAAACCGCGGTACGTTTTACGCGCATTACTCCGATCCATATGAGCTCAAGCACAGCCTTGAGGATCAGCTGTCCGAGGCTATGGAGCAGCGGCTGCGCGAGAGCGGCCTCAAGCGTCTCAACTCGCTGCAAACCTTGCAGCTTTTGCAGGAAAACAAAGAGCTCTGCCGTGTTTTTGCAGGTCCCTACGGCGATCATGACGCGATGCTCAAGGTCATCGCACGGCATGCCGACGATTATATTGAGCAGGAAATACTCGTCCCGGGTGAGGTGAGCGATCAGCTGGCCGAGTGCCTGAAGGGACTTCTGGTATCGTCGATATCCACCGTGGTCAAGTACTGGCTCGACACAGGCATGAAGGCCGCGCCAGAGCGTGTTGCCTATGTTCTCGACACCTACTGCTTCAGCGGCATAAAGGGCTTTTTGGACAATAAGGAGAAGTTTTGATTTACATAATGTGTTGATAACTCTGTTGGAAGTGTGCAAAACCTTAGTGTTTCAAGCAATTTGTTTTTGAGTTGTTAATAATTTGTTGCCGATGAGAGGTTAAAGATAAATGAAGAAGATAATTTCAATGCTGCTTTGCTGCGCTATGCTGGGCACTCTTTGCGCGTGTCAGCACGGCGGCGATCTTGAAAAGCGCACGCCGGTGCCGCAGTTTGACATAATGGCAAGCTACAGCTTCGACGACGCGGAGCTCAAAAACGACGACGGCGTTTCTTATTACAGGCAGAGCCTCGGCTCGGCGGAGATAAGCTCGAAGGACGAGCGTACGGCGCAGCGCATAAACGCGTCCCTGGCCGAGCTCTACGTCAAATTCAGAGCCGACGCCGAGTATACACGCCGCGTTGCCGAGGATCAGCACGAGGGCGAGACGATAGAGCTTAGCTACCGCTGTACGCCGAGCATAACTCGCTGCGATACCAACGCGCTGAGCGTTGTTTTCGATATTTCGCAGGATGTCGGCGGACTGCACGCCGATTTCACGCGGGTCAGCCGCAGCTTCAATGCCGACACCGGCGAGCAGCTCACGCTTGCAGATCTTGCGCGAAACGAGGATCAGCTCAAGACCTTTATGAAAAATTATGTAATCGGCCTTGCCGCCGGCGATCAGTATAAGGAAAACGGCCAGAGCATCTTCTTTGAGGATTTTGAAGCCGCCATCGGCGGGCTCATCGATGCGGGCAGCAACTGGTATTTAAATGATGAAGGACTCGTCGTGTACGCAAACCCATACGATATAGCGCCGTACAGCTGCGGAGTGCTGATGTTCGAGATACCCTACTCCGCACTTGAGGAGTTTATTGACGCGGGCTTCATGCCCGTAGAATACGAGGGTGAAAACGGCCTGGTGCTTGCCGACGACGGCGATAAGCTCGACCGCGACAGCATAAATATTCTCGACACCGTGACGGTCGACGCCGAGGGACAGAGCATCGTGCTCTCGGCCGAGGAGACAGTGTACAACGTAAGAATATACACCGAAAGCCGCACGCTGTGGCAGCGCAACTACCTCACGACCGGCGAGGGCGTCGAGGTAAAAAGCTACATCCCCGATACGCAGGCGAATATCGCCGTCAGATATCAGCTCGCCGACGGCACGGAGGTCATCCGCGGCATATTCCAGAGCGGCAGCGACGGCTCGATAATCCTTGTTGATCTCGTAAGCGGCGACTCGTTCAATTCACTGAGCACGATAGCCGGCGATGAGGTCAGGAACTTCTGATACGGAGGCGCAAAGTGGAGAGACTTGCGAAGATTCGCGGCGGGCTCATCGATCTCGGGCTCGACGCGGTGCTGATAACCGATGAATTAAACCAACGCTACGCGACGGGCTTTGCCTTTACCGACGGCGCGGTGCTCATAACGCTCGACAGAGCGTTTCTGATAACAGATTCGCGCTACATCGAGGCGGCAGAAAGGAGCGTTTCACGCGATATCACGCTGCGTATGTTCGGAGCGGGCAGACGGCTGACGGAGCTTGTGCGCGAGGCGATAGCCGAGTGCGGAGTAAAAATGCTCGGCGCGGAGGAGTTTTCGCTCTCGCACGGGGCATTCCTGAACTGGCAGAAGGCGCTGGGAACGGAGCTTCACCCGTGCCAGAGCCTGTTTTACTCTCTGCGAGCGTCCAAGGATGAGGCGGAGCAGCGCAGTATGCGCCATGCGCAGGCGATAGCCGAAAAGGCGCTGGACGATGTTCTGCGCATCATCCGACCGGGCGTGACCGAGCGCGATATCGCCGCCGAGATCACATACAGGCTTTTAAAGCACGGCGGCGAGGGAAACAGCTTTGCTCCCATAGCCGTTACGGGCGCAAACACCAGCATGCCGCACGGCGTACCGTCGGACGCGGTCGTGCGAGAGGGCGATTTTGTCACGATGGACTTCGGCTGCCTCAAGGACGGCTATTGCTCCGACATGACGCGTACCGTCGCCGTCGGCTATGCGACAGACGAGATGAAAAACATTTATGATATTGTGCTGCATGCGCAGCTTGCCGGCATAGCCAGGGCCGCCGCCGGAGTTACCGGCGCGGAGATAGACGGCGCGGCGCGAAAGGTGATTGCCGACGCGGGCTACGGCGAGTATTTCGGGCACAGCTTCGGCCATTCGCTGGGGCTTTACATCCACGAAAGCCCGGCCGCGGCGCCCTCTGTGAAAATTCCGATGCCTGTCGGCGCCGTCATATCGGCAGAGCCCGGAATATATCTGCCGGGCAGATTCGGCGTAAGAATAGAGGACGTCCTCATCCTGCGCGAGGGCGGCTGCGAGGTCATAACGAAGGCAGACAAAGAGCTTGTTATTTTATAAGGGAGAGATATCATGGCAAAGGGAAAGAAAAAAGAAAAGAAACTGAACTTCTCGCTCACGCCGTTTTTGTACATCGGTTTTGTTATCGTATGCGTAACGGCGCTGCTGCAAAGCTTCATTCCGAACTTCCCGGAGGGACTGCGCAACATCCTGTACATAGTCGGCGTTCTGGCGATGGTTGTGTATATGTTCCAGATAGCGTTTGAAAAACGTACCGGAAAACGTGAAAATGATGCTCCGGAAAAGGAAAGCAAGAGCAAAAACAGAAAATAATCTTGCAATATGGCGTAATTTAATGTAAACTATTAAGGCTATAGACGATTTTATACTTTCACATAGGAGGATAATACAGTATGCCTATTACAGCAGGTGATTTCAGAAACGGCGTTACCTTTGAGATGGACGGCCAGGTCATGCAGGTCGTCTCCTTCCAGCACGTTAAGCCCGGCAAGGGTGCGGCCTTCGTCCGCACCAAGATGAAGAACGTCATAACCGGCGCAGTCACCGAAACTTCCTTTAACCCCACCGCAAAGTTCGAGACCGCTACCGTCGAGCGCAAGACCATGGAATACAGCTATAACGACGGCAGCCTCTATTATTTCATGGATCCCGAGACCTATGAGCTCGAGCCTGTTGACGAGTCCAATCTCGGCGACAGCTTCAAGTTCGTAAAGGAAAATATGGAGTGCACCATCTACTCCTACAAGGGCAAGGTCTTTAACGTCGAGCCGCCCTTCTTCGTCGACCTCGTCGTTACCGACACCGACCCCGGCTTTGCAGGCAACACCGCCACCAACGCGACCAAGCCCGCAACTCTCGAGACCGGCGCAGAGGTCAAGGTTCCTCTCTTTATCGAGCCCGGCGAGAAGATCCAGATCGACACCCGCACCGGCGAGTACCTCAGCCGCTCCAAGTAATTTTCAGAGATGCATTGACGCATCTGCGGATACGGTGATTGCGGTCGCCCGGTATCGCAACTGCCGGCAAAACCGGAAAACTGCCGCTTACCTACAGAGCACCGAAAGTTTTGCGACGCATCTACATTGGCTTCCCTGCGTAAGGGGAGCTGGCGACAAAGTCGCCTGAGGGGTCGCTCTTTCGCACCCGCAGGTACGGATTTGCGCAGCCAAAGGAGTTATTTAATGACAGTTAGTGAAAAAGTAGCATATCTCAAGGGCCTTGCCGACGGACTCGGCGTAAAGGACAGCACCAATGAGGGCAAGCTCATGCTCGCCGTCATCGACGTGCTCGAGGCCATGGCCTACGATATCGAAGCCGTGGACGCTCACGCAAAGGACCTTTCCGACAGCATCAGCGACATAAACGAAGACATGGAGTACCTCGAGGATCTCTGCATCGGCGATATGGACGACGATGACGTGGAGCTCGACGATGACTCGGACGACGCCGACGTGTCCTGCACCGGCTGCTGCGGCAGCTGCGGCGGCGACGAGCAGGAGTATGAGGTCACCTGCCCCAAGTGCGGCGAGACCATCACCGTTTTCGAGGAGGATCTCGACTTCGGCTCGATCCGCTGCCCCAAGTGCGACGCGGAGCTTGAGTTCGACATGAGCTCCGACGACGGCAAAGACAGCAAAGAAAAGAAAGATAAGTGAATTAAGTGAATAAATCAAAACCTCCGGCTTAGCCGGAGGTTTTGATTTTCAGCTTATTCCTCGTGCCTTATCTCCCGTATGTTCTTTTCAAACTTGCTGCGCGGGCCCATGACCTCGCGGCCGCAGCCGAGGCACCTGAGCTTGAAGTCCGCGCCGATGCGCAGCACCTGCCAGCGCTTCTCGCCGCAAGGGTGCGCTTTTTTCATCGTCAGCACGTCACCGACGCGTATATCCATTGGCATGTCCGGTACCTCACTTTTTTATCTCGTCCCAGTATTTTTTCGCGGTCTGCTCGAGCTTGGTGTCGCCGTATTCGTAGTAGTGTGCGCCCTTGAGCGCGTCGGGCAGATACTGCTGGCGAACCCAGTGATTGGGGAAGCTGTGCGGATATTTGTAGCCCTGCTCACGCTCAAAGCCCGTACCGTCGGCGTGAACGTTTTGCAGCTCGCGCGGCGGCGGACCGCTTTTCCCGGCGCGAACATCGGCTATGGCGGCGTCAATTGCCATGAGACCGCTGTTGGATTTCGGCGCGGTTGCAAGAAATATTGCGGCCTCGGCCAGTGGCAGCCGCGCCTCCGGCAGACCGAGCTGCAAGGCGGAATCGACGCAGGCCTTGACGATGGGCACGGCCTGGGGATAGGCAAGGCCGATATCCTCGCTGGCCGAGCACAGTATCCTGCGGCACGCGCCGATAAGATCTCCGGCCTCCAGAAGCCGCGCAAGATAGTGCAGCGCAGCATCCGGATCCGAGCCGCGCAGCGACTTCATAAGCGCCGACAGCGCGTCGTAGTGCTCGTCACCGTCGCGGTCATAGCGCATCGAGCTTTTCTGGGTAACGGTCTTCGTATCGTCGAGGCTTATGCGCACCGTGCCGCCGTCGGTTTCGCCGGCCGTGAACAGCAGCTCCACGGCGTTTAATGCCTTGCGCACGTCGCCGCCGCAGGCCTGACTTATCCGCTGCACGACGCCGGGCTCAAGCTCCGGCGCTTTGCCCTCGCGCTCGGCGAGGATATTGAATGCACGCAAAATGGCAGGCTCGGCCTCCTTCGGGGTCACGGGCTTGAACTCGAACACCGTCGAGCGGCTCAAAATGGCGCCGAACACGCAGAAATACGGATTCTCCGTCGTTGACGCGATGAGCGTGATGCGTCCGTCCTCTATAAACTCCAGCAGCGATTGCTGCTGCTTTTTGTTGAAATACTGTATCTCGTCGAGGTACAGCAGCACGCCGCCGGGGGTCAGCAGCGTGTCGAGCTCAGCGATGATCTCCTTTATATCGGCAAGCCCGGCGGTCGTCGCGTTCAGCTTGCGCAGGGTGCGGTTCGTTTTTTCGGCGATAATGCGTGCGACGGTGGTCTTTCCCGTGCCCGACGGACCGTAGAATATCATGTTGGGTATGCTGCCGCTTTCGACTATGCGCCGCAGCAGGCCGCGCTGCCCGAGTATATGTCTTTGGCCGACAACATCATCGAGACTGTGCGGCCTTATTTCGTCTGCGAGAGGCTTGTACATTTGCGTTCCTCCGGAAAATGTTGAGATCGGTCGCATTTGCTGTGGCAATGCGGCCGAGGCTGTGTTAAAATACCGTAAGAGGTGATGATTATGCGCACAAAGCAGCAGGTTTCGGAGATAGTCCGACTGCTGGAGGAGGCTTATCCTCTGGCCGAATGTACGCTTGATTATAAGAAGGATTATGAGCTTTTGTTCTCTGTGCGCCTTGCTGCGCAGTGCACGGACGCACGCGTTAATGAGATAACGCCCGCGCTGTTTGCGCGCTTTCCGACGCTTGAGAGCTTTGCCGAGGCCGATGCCGGAGAGGTCGAGAGCTATGTCCGCTCCTGCGGCTTTTACAGAGCCAAGGCGCACGACATAGTGGGCGCTGCGCAGATGATAATGCGCGATTTCGGCGGCAGAGTGCCGGGGAATATGGACGATCTTCTCAAGCTGCCCGGCGTAGGGCGCAAGACCGCAAATCTGATCCTCGGCGATATTTTCAAGGTGCCGGGCTCGACGGTCGTGGACACACACTGCA
>URAL01000026.1 GCA_900545805.1 uncultured Eubacteriales bacterium
CGTGAGGCTGCACGACTATCATCTGCGCCTGCTTCTTGCCGGCGTTCCGGAGGAGAAGATACGCTGCGTCGAGCAGGAGACCGACGCTCCGTCCGAGCTTGAGCTCGAGGGCACGGACAAGGTGTTTATCCTGCACGATCTGACAACGCCGCAGCTAACAAAGCAGGTGCGCGACGGTATCCTTGCGCGCCTTGAGGAAAAGGAGGAGCAGACATGAAGATAGAGGTGCTGTTTCCCGAATTTGCGAATTTGTTCGGCGACTGCTGGAACTGGCGGTATCTCGCACGCTGCATGCCGGAGGCCGAAATAATAGAGACGGGCTATGGCGAGCAGCCGCGCTTTGTCTCCGAAAAGGTCGATATGATAATAATGGGCGCGATGACAGAGCACGGGCAGGAGCTTGCCGTCAAAAAGCTCATGCCGCACCGTGACCGCCTGAGGCAGCTTATTGATTCCGGCGTTGTGTTTCTGATGACGGCGAATGCCGGCGAGGTCTTCTGCGAGTACATCGAAAACGAGGACGGCAGCCGCATAGCCGGTCTCGGCCTCGTTCCGCTGCATGCAAAGCGCGACATGCTGCACAGATTTAATTCCACGCAGCTGTGCGTTTTCGGAGATATGGAGCTTGTCGGCTTCAAGGCGGAGTTTTCGCAGCTTTACGGCGATAATTCGGATATTTATTTTGCCGAGGCAAAATACGGCATCGGCATAAACAAAAAGACGAAGCTCGAGGGTGTGCGCCTCAAAAACTATTTCTCGACCTCTATGGTCGGGCCGTTTATCATGATGAATCCGCCGTTTGTGAAATATCTCATGACGCTTTTGGGCGTGACCGAACCCAGGCTTCCCTTTGAGGAGACGAATATGGCCGCCTATGAGCGCCGCCGTGCGGACATCCTCCGCATGATGGGTGAAAGCAAGTGAATTATTAAAAAAACCGGGGGCATAGACCCCGGTTTTTTTCCGGCGCATAAAAAGCCTGCGGCTTTTTATGCGCTGTGCTACTTTTGTTGCAGAAGGGAAAATGTTTAAACTATATGATAATAATGTAACAATATCAGAGGGGGTGGCGTAATGCATGGCTTGTCATACAGTCCGTCGCAGTTTGGCGATGTTGAGATAATACGGGATGAAAACAGTGCCTTCGTCGGGCTTGCTACGCCCGACGGGGTCGAGGCGTGCACGCTCGACAGGCCGATTGTCGCCGGTAAAAAGGTGCTTTCAAGCTATAATGATGCCTGCGCCCGTATACGAAGGATATTGACCGCCAAGCTGAAGCTTGAGCTTCCGAGGGGCTATAGCCTCACACTCGCGCCTGAGGATCTGGCGGTATTCTTTTCGCAGGAGTGCGGCATGAGCGCTATGCGCGGATACATTGACGCAAAGCGCGGGCAGGTCGCGGCGGAGACGGCGCTTTGGATGCGCGAGCGCATGTGGGACACAAATCCCATGACCGCGCCGGAGGCATTGTCTTACAATTTTGTGTTCGATGCGGAAACAGGCGCGATAGCAACCGACGGCTGCTTCAATCCGGCGACGAGGGTGGAGCTTCCGTCGTCGATCGACGGTGTTCGCGTGCGCGGAATAAAGGAATACGCCTTCGTGTCGTATACCTATCTTGAGACGCTCATCATGCCCGACAGCGTGACCTATCTTGAGCCGTACGCCTTTTACGACAAGGTGCATCTGCGAAATGCCAACCTGTCGAAAAATCTGACGATAATACCAGAGGGCGCATTCTCGCGCTGCCGCGCACTCAATTGCATAGTCATACCCGAGGGCGTCACGCATATCGAGCCCGAGGCCTTTTATCAGTGCGCAAATCTGTTTTCGGTCTATATACCGGACAGCGTCGTGTCCGTAGGAAGGTGCGCTTTTTTAAACGTGCCGCATATATACTACAGAGGCTCGGCCAAGGGCTTCCCCTGGGGCGCCGCAGCCGGAAACTGAAGGAGAGATAACATGAGCGGAAAAACCGAGAAGGTCATATGCGGCGGCAGCAATATGCGTGCGCCGATGAAGCTTGACTTCATAAGCTCGCTTTGCGAGCTGTCTCCCGCCGATTGGCCCTATATCGTCATAGTACGTGCACAGCGCGAGAGCGAGCCCATGTGCTTTGCCGCCGCTGAGGATGCCGGCGATATATTTAACTGCATCGGCACAGTGTCCGAGCCCTCGGAGCAGCTTATATCAATGCTGCGCACAGCGCCCGTCACGGCGCGCCCGCGTGCGCTTTGCAAAAAAGACGGCGCTGTGTGCACTGCCGGCGACCCGGCAGTGTGGGGCTTCATAGCCGAGCTTGAGACGGCCGATAAGCTCTCGGATGACGTGCGCGAGGCGATAGAAAGAGCGGCGCTGCGCGGCTGCGCAGGCTCATCGGAGCTCAATGACAAGGCCGAGTACATGATACAGCAGGGTATACCGCAGGGGATAATCGTCCGCACGCTCGAGCAGATGCTCGCAGACCCCGCGTACCCCGAGCTCGTACCCTGTCCGCCGGTGAGATTTGTTCAGGCCGACGCTTACGGAGAGCTCACACGCGGCCTGGCCTACCGCCTGTCGGGCCTCAATCTGCGTCTTATCGGCGGCAGGGGCTGCGGCAAGAACACGCTTGCTCAGACGCTCGACTGGCTGCTGAACATCCCGCAGTACAGGATGCAGGGCAACGCCGAGATGGACAAGCTCGATCTCCTCGGCGGCCCGACGATAGAGAACGGAACGCTGCACTATAAGCTCAGCGACATGCTGCGCTATATTGAGGCCGGAGCGGACGTCGTGCTCGACGAGGGCAACACCATAAAGCCTGAATGCGCAGATGTTCTGCACTCGCTGACCGACGAGGCGCGAAGAATACAGGTGCCCGGCTACGGTCTTGTGAGAATGCACCCGAAATCCTCCTTCACGATAACCATGAACGAGGGCTATGCCGGAACAAACTACATGAATGAGGCGACCATAGACCGCTTCACGCCCATCCAGATGTCCGAGCCGGAGAGCGTAAAGGAGATACTGCGCCGCGTCGTGCCCGCCGCGCCGGAGCACTGCCTTAACATCTGCGACGTGGTCTACTGCGCGATAAAAAGCCGCATCGATTCCGCCGGCGGCCTTGAGCCCGAGGCAATGACGATACGCGGCCTTGTCGACGCTCTGCGCGCCCAGCCCCTGCTGGGGCTCAAGTGGGGGCTTTTGGATAACGTTGCGGCCAAGCCTCAGGATCAGTATACCCGGCTTCAGCTTACAGAGCTCATAGAGAGCGTGGTGCCCTGATGGATGCCGCTGCACTTGAACGGTATGAGAGCTTTCTGCTCACAGAGCCGATAGAGAGCATCCTCAACCGGAACCTCGGCTTTCTGCTTGACGATAACAGGCTCGTTTCCGCAGTGAAGCTCGATACCTCACTTAAAAACCGCACCGAGGACGGGCAGATCGTTCTCGGCGGCGCTCCTTATCTTCTTCGCTCCGGCTTTGACCGACGCCACTGGGCGGCAGGTCTGCGCGTCCTCCTGGCGCACGAGGTGCAGCACGATAACAGCTCCGACGCCGACGCGCTCAAAAGGGTGAGCGAATTTTCCGAGCGACTGTTTGAGGAGCGGGGCTTTCGTCCCTTTGTCGGGCGCATACTCGGCCGCAGAGTGATGAACATCCTTGAGGACGCGAGGGTGAATAACATGATATGCTGCCGCTTTCCGGGCTATGTTCCCATGCTGCGCTTTGTAAGCTATGTAAAAGCAGACAGTCTCGCGCCCGGCGGCGCGCTGGAGAGCTTTCTCGCGCAGCTTGAGACCTGTGCGCTCACGGGTCTCGGCTTCGGGCTTGGCGAAGGAATAAAAAAGCTCATTGACGCGGCCGCCGTCGCTCCGGCCTGCTCCGACTGCGAGAGGATATGCCTTCAGCTGCTGACGAGCGCGGCGGAGCTTTTTGCACAGCTTTGCAGCGCAGAGCAGGAGCTGCCCGCAGCGCTTGAAAGAATAAACGCGCAGATCGAGGACTATGCCTTTTCCGCCGAGATGCGCCTTGAGCAGCGCGGCGACGGCAGCGACAGCTATCTGCGCAGTCATGCCACCGAGCCGGAAACCGAGCGCCGCGGCACGCCCGACGACGGCGACGATGCCGGCGGAGATAAGGGAGACAGCGCAAGCCCGGGCAGTGGGGATAACTCAGAGCGCCATGGCGACATGAGCGGCAGTCTCACGGGCTCGGACGTGAAGCCCAGGGGCAGCGCCGGAACGGACGGGCGCGAGGACAGGGGCGCGTCGTCGAGCGCCGGACGCTCGACAAATCACGGGCAGAGCAGCTCGCTCGGCATAAAAAACGACTCCGGCAGCGCCCTGTCCAAGGCTTTTGCCGAGGGGCCGAGCTCCGTGCGCGAGGTAATCGGAGCGGGCTTTTCCCATAAGCGCTCGGCGGCGCTGACCGAGGCGGAGCTCGATCAGATGCTGAGCAATGCCGCATCAGAGCTCCTGCGCGAGCGGCGGTATGAAAAAATGAGCACCGTTCAGGCTGCGGGCGCAAGCCGGCTGAGCCTTGACGACCGCTCAAAGCTCTCCGGAGCCTACTCCGCCGTGAAATTTGAAGAGAGCAGCATAGTACCGACGCGGCGCAGACTCCCGCCGCAGTATGCCGAAAAGGCGCGGCAGATGCACAAGCGGCTCGACCGCATCCTGCGTGAGCAGCGCATACGCAGTCTGAGCCAGCGGCGCGGTGCGCTGTCGGAAAGCGAGCTGTGGAAGATCCCCCTCGGCTCAAAGCATATATTCAAGAGCAAAACGCCTCCGAAAACACGTGAGACCGCCTTTTATCTGCTCATCGACCGCAGCGGAAGCATGGGCACGGGACTCGGCAACGGCAGCTCAAAGCTCTTCACGGCGCTCATGACGGCGGCAATGATCGAGGAGGCGCTCAAGGATATAGCATACACGAAGATAGTCGCCTTCGACGGCGGGTCGGATGCCGTCGGGCACTGCGTCATAAAGGATTTCGAGCAAAAGGAGCTCGGCAGCCGCTGCTACGATGCCATAACGCAGATTTCCGCGGGAAACGGCAATAAGGACGGATATTCCATCCGCGTGGCATCCATGGAGCTTGTAAAGCGCTGCGAAAAGCGCAGGATACTGGTCGTGCTGTCCGACGGACTGCCGTCGGCATACAGGGGCGAGGCGGAGGCAATAGAGGATGTACGCAGTGCGGTGCACGAGGCGAAGCGGCAAGGCATAATCGTGATCCCCGTAATCTATGCCGCCGACACAAGGCACAGCTTAGAGGCATATGCGAAGATGTACGGCAGAAATCTCATCCTCGCCTCCGGCAGCAGCATTCTGTCCGAATTTGAAAAGATACTTATCAGGCTCATAAAATAAAAAACGAGGCTCAATGAGCCTCATTTTTTATTTTATGCAATTTTTGTCGGGCTCGAAAACGACGATGCGGCGCTTTGCGCTCTTTTCGACCTCATATTCGCAGCCGGGGAGACAAACGATCTCTTCCCCGCTCCACAGCGTGAGAAAATCATCGACGTACGCCACGTTTTCAAGTCCTATACCTGCGCTGCGGTAGTGCATCGGAATGACCGTCTTCGCGTCGAGCGCGAGCGCGACCTCCTTTGCCTGCTGCGGGCATATCGTGTAGTAGCCGCCGACGGGGATCATCAGAACGTCTACTGCGCCGAATTTGGCCGCCGTTTCGGGGTCGAGCGTGTGTCCGAGATCGCCGAGATGCGCAAGCCTCAGTCCCTCCGCGCAGACTATGCTGCACAGATTGTCGCCGCGCAGAGCACCGAGCTTGCCGTCGTGATATGTGGGTATCCGCGTCAGCTCAAAGCGGGGCTCGGCGCCGGTCAGCTCAACTCCGGCAGCGTAGTCATGGTCGGAGTGAGAGTGACTGCAAATAACACTGTCGGCGCGCAGGGGCTTAAGCTCCAGCCCGCGTATGCTGCCGGGAGAGTAGGGGTCGAATACAACGCTGCCGTCGGCGGAGATGAGCTCGAAGCAGGCGTGACCGTGCCATATAAGCTTCATATCTCAGCCCTCAAAGCAGCTCTGGAAAGCCGCGTGCGCCGCCTGACGCGCATCGTCTCCCAGAATGGCGTACATGACGTAATTTCCCTGCTGCCAGACCTCGGCATTGTCGAGCTTTGGCTTTTCGTCCGGCAGGTACTCGTCCATCCAGACGCTCTCGCGGTATTCAAGATACTTCTCGAGCGCCGCCTTGAGCGTTTCCGCCTGCCCGGCATCCTTTGCAAGGAAAATGCCGTATTCGTTGATATTCGTGCCGACGGCGGATATAAGCGTGTTGCGGCTGACATAGCCGTCGGGCGCGATGCCCATCACGCTGTCGACATAGGCATTCGGTATCTGCGACATTTCGCTCAGGTCCATCGTTGCGCCGACCTTGTCGGCAACGGTCTGAATATCGGGGGTCTTGGCGTTATGGCCGGTGCTGCACGCGCAGAGCATGCATACAAGCAGCAGCACAGCCGCTGCGGAATAGATTTTTCTTTTCATGCCATCACCTTTCACAGCCATGCGTGGGTCTTGAGATAGTCTATCACGCGTTCAAAGCCGGCGGCATTGAGATGTATGCCGTCGCCGTTGCCGTAACCGGAAACGAGCTTGCCGTCCGAGCCCTTGAGCACGGAGGCCGAGTTTGTAAAGTGTGTGCCGGTCGCCTCGGCGATCTGAAGTATCCAGCCGTTTGCGCGGTCGATGACGGCATTGTTTATGCCGTTATCCTTCGCCTCATACATCGCCTCGACGGGGTAGATGGAGTTGCAGATGATCCTCGTGTCGGGGCTTACGGACTTTATGCGCTCTATAAGCTCAGTGTACTGCGTTTTAAACTGCTCCTCATTCATCATGGAAACGCCGTTTACGCCGATGGTGAGGACGACGTACTCCGGCTTTGCTCTGCCCACGGCGTCGGTAATTGGTATCTCCTCGCCCGTCGGGGGATAGACTATGGTGGCTATGCTCTGGTTAAACAGAGCCAGCGTGCCGCTCGACGGCGTCCAGACCTGTGAGCCGTCCAAAACCTCGTAGGCCTTCAGACCGTAGGTCGTGCTGTCGCCTATAAAGACCATTTTTGAGATATAGCCGTCACCTGCGTCGGCAGTCTCGCCGAGCTCGACGGAGCTCTGCTTAACGGCGGCCGTCGGCTGCACATCGGGATTGTCGGTGCTCACCGCCGGCGGAGTGCCCGTTTCCTCAGGCGTTTTGGTGTCTTCATCCTTGCCGCATGCGCACAGAGCGCACAGCAGCATGATAAGTGCCGCCGCAAGGGCGATATATTTTTTTTTCAAAGCGTTCACCTCTCTGAACTGTAAAGTATGCCGATTATATCATATACGGCGTGCATACATCAAGACGAAAAAAGTAAACAGAAGTTTCGGCCGCCCGAATTTTTTCGGACGGCCAGGAGAGTGTTTTATTCTTCGGACGTTTCGGCTGTGCGCTTTGCCTCCTCCTCTTCTTCAAGGACGCGGTAGGCGACCTTGCCGACGAGGGTCTTGGGCAGCTCGCGGCGAAACTCTATGTCATACGGCATTGCGTACTTTGCTATGTTCTTGCGGCAGTAGGCGAGAATGGCCTCCTTGGTTTCGGGACTTTCGGGAACGCCGGGCTTGAGCATGACAAAGGCCTTAACCTTCTGCATCTTGTACGGGTCGGGAACGCCGATGATGCAGCTCATGTGCACAAACTCGTGCGCGTCGAGGATATTCTCAAGCTGACCGGGATAGACATTGTAGCCGGAGGTTATTATCATGCGCTTGGCGCGGCCCTTGAAGTAGATAAAGCCCTCGTCGTCCATCATGCCGAGATCGCCCGTGTACATCCAGGTAAGGCCGTCATCGTGCCTGCGAAGGGTCTGCGCAGTCTCCTCGGGGTGATTTATGTATTCCATCATGACCGTGGGGCCGGCAATGAGTATCTCGCCCTCCTCGCCGTAAGGCAGCTCCTTATCCGTGCCGGGCTCAACTATCTTGTAATAGGTGTCGGGGAAGGGCAGGCCGATGCTTCCCTCCTTGGCCATGTGCGGAGGAGTCAGGCAGCTTGCCGTGACGCACTCGGTAAGGCCGAAGCCCTCGCGTATCTGGATCTTGGCGTTGTGATCGTACAGGAATTTGTCAAACTTCTTCTTTAGCTCAATGCTGAGACTGTCGCCGCCGGAGAAAACGCCCTTGAGCGAGCTCAGGTCGGCCTTATCCATGCTCGGCAGGCGCAGCAGCGCCTCGTACAGCGTGGGAACGCCGGCGATGAAGTTGCAGTGGTATTTTGTTATCTGCTTTGCGTAGGTCTGCGCGGTAAAGCGCGGGATGAGGATGCATCTGCCGCCCTGCGAGAGCATCGTGTGGATGCACACACCGAGGCCGAAGCCGTGGAACAGGGGCATTGCCGCGAGCATCTTATCGCCGACACGGAACATGGGGTTTGCCGCTATGACCTGCTGACCGAGGGCGTTAAAGTTACGGTTTGAAAGCAGGATGCCCTTTGTCGTGCCGGTCGTGCCGCCGGAATAGAGGATGACTGCGGGGTCAGAGCCCGTGCGCTTTACCTTATAGTTATAAAAGCAGTGCCGGCCCATGCGCAGGAACTCCCTCCATCGGATAACCGGGGCGTCCTCCGGTATCTTTTTGATCTTCCTGCCCTCGGTGAGCATGTAGCCTGCCTTGACGGGCTTTGAAAGCTCGTCCTTTATGCTGGCGATGATGATGTTGACGACCCTGGTGTTCTGACGGATATTTTCAAACTTATTGTAGAACTGGTCGAGCGTAATGGCTGTGACAGACTCCGACTCGTTGAGGTAGAACTCTATCTCCTTTTCAGCCGAAAGGGGGTGGATCATGTTGCAGATGCCGCCGATGAGGTTGACGGCATAGAACATCTGGATGGCCTGGGGGCAGTTGGGCATTGCGATGGTGACCTTGTCTCCCTCGCGTACGCCGATGGTGCGCAGCGCCTTGGCGCAGTCCTCGATCTCTCTTACAAGCGTCTTATAGGTCGTCGACCTGCCCATGAAATCAAAGGCAATATTGTTGGGGTACTGCTTTGCTATCTTCTCAACGGCCTCGAACATCGAGCCGTCGAAGTAATCGAGGGTAAAGGGCACCTCGCCCAAATGGTTTTTCCACGGCGCTTTCGCGCTTATGTTTTCCATCCGTATCATTCCTTTATTTTAAAAATCAGAATTTTATAAGAGCATAATAGCTCATAACGAATATTTTGTCAAATCCTGAACAAAAAGTATGACCCGATGCAGTTGCATCGGGTCATAACAGACCGTCGAAATCGCTTATTTACATTCCACAGTGCTGTTGCCTATCACGATAGGCGAGTCAAAACGTATCTCGCGGTTAGGCTGCGCGGTATTCCCGCTGGCTATCCTGTCAAGCAGGAGCTGCGCCATGCGGTTGCCAATTGCAAACAGATCCATACGAGTATGTGTAAGATCCACATACATCAGATCGTGGTTGAGAAGGTTGCCGAAGCTGCAAAGCGATATGCTGTCCGGTATGCTGATGCCGTGCTCGCGGCAATAGCGCATTACGCCCAGTGCCATTTCGCTGTTGGATGCAACGACTGCAGTGGGCGGAACGGGCATGCTCATGAGCTTCGCTATCCCGTTGTAGCCGTCGTTGGCGGTGAAGCTTTCGCTGCTTTTTACGACATACGGATATTTGCTGTCGACTGCTATGCCTGCAGAGAGCATCGCCATGCGGAAGCCCGCTAAGCGTTCCTCAACCGTGCTCAAAAATTCGGGTCCCGTCAGAAAGGCTATGCGTCTGTGACCCAACTCGAGCAGATGCTTAGTCAGGCGCGTGACTCCGGAAATGTTATCGAAGTCAACGAAGTCGCCTATAAAGCCGGGATCTCTTATCAGTCTGTTGCTGAGCACGGTCGGAAAACGGCGGCTCATATCGGCGATGAGCTTATCGTTGTTGCCGACGGTGTTTATGACGATACCCGCAACACGACGCTTGGCCAGCATGTTCAGAAAACGCGTTTCGCGCTCGAGCGAGAAATTCGTGCTGCAATTTATAAGGCTGTAGCCCCTATCAAAAAGCACATCCTCGATACCACGGCTTATGCTCGTGAAAAACGGGTCGGCCGTGTTTGACACAACATACGCGACCAGAGACGAATCCTGCATCTTCAGACTCCTTGCGACATCGTTCGGCGTATAGCCGAGCTCCTGTGCCGCAGAAAGAACCTTTTCCTTGAGCTTTTCATCGACGCGCACATTGCCGTTGAGAACCCTGGATACGGTAGAAACGGAGACCCCTGCCATTTTGGCAACATCTTTTATGGTAGTATTGTTTGCCATATGTAATCTCTATCCCTTTATTTCTAAAACTTTTTTATAATCTATCACCGAAAACAGGGCGTGTCAAGAATTAACTGCCTACGGACACAAGGTATTTATAAGGCGCAGTATATCTCCGAGCGCGGCAATATAATCATTTTTACAATGCTCGGCCAGCTCCGCGGCCGGACGGGCGGCACGATTCGTGCAGAACACTGCGGAAACTCCGCTGCCGTAGACCTCCTCGGCGTCCTCGCCGATGACGCCGGCAAGCACAACAAGCGGCACGGCTTTTGCCTTGCAGCGCGTTGCCACGCCTGAGATGACCTTGCCCTGAAGGCTCTGCGAATCGAGCCTTCCTTCGCCGGAGATGACCATGTCGGCTCCGATCAGCATGTCGTCAAAGCGCACGGCGTCCAGTATCGCGTCGATACCCGAGCACAGCCTGCCGCCCAGCAGTGCAACACAGCCCGCTCCCATTCCGCCTGCCGCGCCGCCGCCGGGAAGCGACGATATGTCAACGCCGGTATATTCAATCAGCTTTTCGGAAAAGTGCCGCAGGTTCCTGTCAAGCAGCTCGACCGCCGCGGCATCGGCTCCCTTCTGCGGAGCAAAGACATATGCCGCTCCTTTTTTGCCGTACAACGGATTTTCTACATCGCACATGACGGTAAGCTCAACGCCGCAAAGAAGCTCCCTTACGCGGCCAAGCCTAATACTCTGGATATTGCACAGAGTTCCGCCGGTCGGGATGAAACTTCTTCCGTTTTTATCGAAAAACTCCGCACCCAGGGCATGTGCACAGCCGCAGCCGCCGTCGTTTGTCGCGCTGCCGCCGAGCCCGAGCAGTATTTTTCTGCACCCCAGCTCGACAGCATGCCTTATGAGCTGCCCAACGCCAAGCGTACCGGCGCGCAGCGGATCTTTATTGTCACCCACGAGCGGAAGTCCCGCCGCGGATGCCATTTCTATGATCGCGGTGTCACCCATTACGGCAAGCTCCGCCGTTACGGGCTCGCCGTACGGCCCGCTCACCTCGCAAAGCACGCGCTCTGCACCGAGAGAATGCACGAAGCATTCTACCGTACCCTCGCCTCCGTCGGCAACGGGCACGGTTATGAGCTTGCACTCCGGCATGAGGCGCTCGAATACTCCGCGCGCGAGCTCGCATATTCGCAGGCTTGAGAGCGTGCCCTTAAACGAGTCGGATACAACTATGCATTTTCTCATGATCTATCCTTTCATATTCACGACGTTTACAGGTGCGCCGGACAGGAACGCCTCCAGGTTTTCCGCAGTTGCCTTTATGATCCTCGACCGGGCTTCCTTCGGAGCCCAGCTTATGTGCGGGGTTATGAAGCAGTTTTTCGCAGCCAAAAGAGGATTATCGGGGCGTATGGGCTCACTTGACACGACGTCAAGCCCCGCGGCGTAGACCCGGCCCGAATTGAGCGCGTCGGCAAGATCCTGCTCGTTTACGAGCTGCCCGCGGCTGTTGTTTATAATTATAACGTCGGGCTTCATTTTGGCTATACTGTCTTTATTTATCATGCCCTCCGTCTCGGGTAGAAGCGGGCAGTGCATAGCTATGACATCGGAGTTTTCCAAAAGCTCGTCCACGGTGACGAATTTGGCCAACTCATCCCCGCCCGACTGCTTCGAGCGGCTGTTTGCCAAGACTTTCATCCCCATTGCTCTTGCGATGCGCGCGGTCTGCCTGCCGATGCGGCCGTAGCCGAGCACGCCCATGGTCTTGCCGTCGAGCTCGATGAGAGGATAGTCCCAAAAACACCAGTCGGGGTCTATCTCCCAGCGGCCCTCGTGGACGGCCTCGGAATGGTGCGCAGTATGATGGCATATCTCCAGCAGCAGCGCGAACACAAACTGTGCGACAGCCGCCGTTCCGTAGCCCGGTATGTTTGAAACGGGTATCCCCTTTTCCGAAGCGCAAGCGATATCGACGATGTTGTAGCCCGTTGCGAGCACGGCAATGAATTTTATATTCCAGCAGACATCGAGCACCGCTTTGGATATGGGAGTCTTGTTTGTTATAACGATCTCCGCGTCGCCGATGCGCTCGGCTATGACGGCGTCATCATACTCGGTTCGGTCATAGACCTCCACCTCGCCGAAGCGTCGCAGCTCATCCCAGGACAGGTCGCCCGGATTGACGCAGTAAGCGTCGAGAATAACGATCTTCATTTTTATGCCTCCTGTTTTAAATAATTATAACACAATACATGAGCGCCGTTTAGCAAAATAAACGGCGCTCTCATTCTGTTGCATTTTACATTTTACTGTACAGGCCTTCGAGTTCCGCCTGCGCGAGGATATGGCCGCGCATTTTTCGGAACATCACGTTCATATCGAAGCCGTTTTCGATATCCAGCACGGTATCGAGCGCGAATATCCTGAGGGTGTAGACGTGGTCGGCATCCGGCGGGGTCATGCCGCAGTAGCCGATGCATTCCTCTCTCGGTCTGCTTCCTCCCTGCATGCTTATATAGCTGTTGACTCCCTGCACAAAGCCCTCGCCCTGCGCGGAGGCATTTTCCCCAAGTCCGGTCAGTGGTATGTTGCACGCTGCCCAATGGACCCAGGAGAAGCCTCCCGTTACGGGAAAGGCATCTCTGTCCTCAAGCAACAGAGCCAAAGATACCGTTCCTTCGGGTGCGTCGGCGACCGTGAACGCAGGGGAGAGATTCCTGCCGTGACCGCCGCAGTCGACGGCGAAGCGGCCGTCGGCCAAGGATGATGAAAATACCTTCATATCATTAACCGTAGCTGAGGTTGGGCAGCCACATAACGATACCCGGAATGAGTGTGACCAGCACCGTTACCAGAAGCACCGCTATGATAAACGGTACAACGCCCTTATAGACTTCGAGCATCGTGTATCCCTTCGGGAGCAGCGCCTTGACATAGAAAAGTGCAAAGCCGAAGGGCGGCGTCATGAAGCAGGTCTGCATGATGACCGCGATGCAGGTGCACAGCCAAAGAGTATTCTCGAAGCCCATATCGGTGAGGATAGGCAGGAAAATGGGAACAACTATGGCAACGATGCCGATCCAGTCGATGAACATGCCCATGAAGAATATGAGAGCCATCATAAAGATGAAGCAGCCCCACTTGCCGATGCCGACAGAGGCAACGAAGTTTTCGATCATTGTGTCGCCGCCGAGCGCGAAGAAGATCGCGCAGAAGCTGTTTGCCGCTATCATAATGAAAAAGCACATTGCGGAGGTCTTAAGGCAGCCGATGACGGACTCCTTGAGCATCTTCCATGAGAAGCTCTTATAGAAGAAGGTCAGGATCAAAGCCAGCAGTGCGCCGCAGGCAGAGGCCTCTGTCGGGGTAGCAACGCCCATGAAGATGGTCCCCAAAACGCCGAGGATTAGTATCAGCGGCGGAATGAGGTTTACAAGGATATCTTTGATGAGAACAGCCTTGTTGAGCTTTTTAAACTCCTCCTTGCTCATCGCGGGGCCCTTTTCGGGGTGGATTGCGCAGGTAACAAGGATATAGATGATGTAAACAACGGCGAGGATGCCGCCGGGGACAAAGCAGCACAGCAGAAGCTTTGACAGCGATACCTGTGCCAGTGACGCCAGAGTAACGAGCATGATGCTCGGCGGGATCAGTATACCCAGCGAGCCGCCTGCGCAGACGGTGCCTGTGGCGAGACCGTGGTCATATTTATTCTTGTCCAGAACAGGCAGAGCCAGCAGACCCATAGTCAGTACGGATGCGCCGACAACGCCGGTCGTTGCCGCGAAAACCGCCGAAACAACCATGACCGCTGCGGCAAGGCCGCCCTTTACAGGCCCGAACAGCTTGCGAACCGCCTCAAACAGGCCGTCTGCAACTCCGGAATAGGTAAGAAAGTTTGCCATGAGAACAAACATGGGGATAGCTATGAGTGTGTAGTTGTTCATGACGCCGAAGGTCTGGCTCATGATAATGCTGAAGGTAGAAGTCCCCCAGCCGATGTAGCCTATGATGACCGCGACGCCTCCGAGGACATACGCCAGGGGTGTACCTATGAGAAGGCCGGCCAGCAGCGCTACGAACATTATAAGCAGTAAGCTTGCAGATACAGTCATTGTTCACTGCCTCCCTTCTCGATTTCTTCAATCGCCTCGGTGTGAAGGCCGGAGTCGGCCTCAGTAGCGAGTATCTCCTCGATTTCCTGTGCGACCTTGTCGTCATCGTCGTCGGAAAGGCCGAGGGCATCGCCCTTGTCAAAGAGTCGGAAGAACAGCTTTATAAGCTCTGAAATGCCCTGCAGCAGCATAAGGATTCCGCAGGCGGGTATGGTAGCCTTGACCGGCCACAGTACCGGAGCCCAGGTGCTCCATGAGCGCTCGAGCGAGGAGAGGGATCTGCCGAAGTATCTCACGCCGGCAGTGGTGAATATGAGCATGAACATTCCGAAGAACACGATAAAGGTAGCAATATCGATTATTCTTTTTGTTTTCTTGTTAAATACGTTGTAGAGAACATCGACACGGACGTTAACACCGAGCTGAAGGCCATAGGGCAGCGACAGCATGATCATTCCTCCGAAAAGAAACGTTACGGTCTCATAGGACCACAGCGTCGGCGAAGCGAAAACGCGGCGCATGAAAACCTCCGCCACTATCAGAAACATTATAAGAACGCTCAGATAAGCAGCAAACATGCCGATGGCCTTAACGATCCTGTCGATCGTTTTTGATATGCCTGCCATCACTTTCATTATTGATATATCCTCCTGTTAGATCGTTACCGGTCTCCCGGCATGTCCTGCCGGCCCGTACAAAGGCCGACAGGACAGTTTGGTAGAGAGGTAGTTATGCTTATCCGAGGTTGGGATATGCGCTGGGGATGCTGGTGGTACTGTAATCGCCGAGGAAGTCCTCCTGATAGTAGGTCATGGTCTTGAAGTAATCCATCTGAGACTGTGCGATCTTTGCAAAGTCGGCGTTCTTCGCTGCCATTTCCTTGTAAACTTCGTTGCGTGCATTTTCGATGGTTGCAAGGTCTTCATCGGAGAAGTAGGTAAGAGTGACACCCTCATCCTTTATCATTTTATCGGTCGCAACTGCGTCCTGATATGCGTTCTCGCCGTAAGCCTCGAGGAGGTTTGCTTTTGCGCAGGTGGCGATGATGTCCTTAAGCTCCTGATCGAGGGAGTCATATGCCTCCTGGTTGAACATGATGCCGTAGGGCGCAGCAGTCTGATGGAAGCCCGGGCCGATCCAGTACTTTGCTATTTCATAGATCTGCATCGTGTAGTCCATACAGGGGGAGGAATATTCCATTGCGTCGATTACGCCCTTCTCAAGGCCGTCGACCGCCTCGTCGAGGGTCATGGAGGTGGAGGTTATGCCGAGCTTGCCGAGGACAGCACCGATAACGTTGCCGGACATACGGATATTCTTACCCTTGAGGTCGGCAAGGCCGGTGATCTGATTGTTCGAGCGGATGCCGGACTCGCAGTTGGTGATAGCGGTGTAGAAATACTCAAGGCCGTACTTGTGGTACAGATCCTTGGTCAGCTGATAGCCTTCTCCGCCGAAGTACCATGTCAGATAATCGGAGCCGCCCAGGCCGAGAACATTATAGCCGAGGAGGTCAAACGCGGTGTTCTTGCCGCTCCAGTACTGGGGAGCGTCTGAGCCGACTTGAACGTCGCCCGCCGCGACAAGGTCAAATACCTCGGTGGTCGAGCACAGCTGGCCTGCGCCGTAGAGCTTTATCTTCAAGCGGCCGTTGGACATTTCCTGAACGCGGTCACAGAAGCGCTGGTCGAACGAGAACTGGCGGCTGCCCTCGCCCCATGCGCTGGCGAGCTTCCACTCGTAGGTCTTGCCGTTTGAATAGTCGCCGTTTGATGCGGAGCCGTCGCTGCTGGGGCCGTTCATGACGCCGTCGGATGAGCAGCCGGCCAATATCATGCAGAACATGACTGCAACTAGCAGCAGTGCGATAATACGTTTTTTCATCTGTTTTTTCTTCCTTTCAATTTGTCTCTTTTGTCATCTCTTTTGTATGTTTATTCGTGTTTATTATTATAAGCCATAAGCCGTTTTCCTCGTGCGGCTTACATTGCCTTGGTGAATATTTCTCTGAGCTCGTCGGCAGTCAGCTTCCAGCTCGAATGACCCATAACGCGGGTCTGCGCGAAGGTCTCGTCCACAAGATGGTCTATATCCTCCGGCTTGCCGCCGAACTTCGACAGCGGGATAAGGCAGCCGACATCGCGGTTGAGCCTTACGAGCTCCTCGGTGATTGCGTCGGCCAGCTCCTGATTATTTTTGCCCTCGATATTCAGGCCGAAGGCCTGAGCCAGCCTCGGCATTCTGTCGAGCTCGGCGCGTGCAACATAGGGGAAAACATAGGGCAGGACTATCGCGTTGGACAGGCCGTGACTTATATGGTAAACGCCGCCGATGGCAAATGCCAGGCCGTGGTTCGCGGCGCAGCCGTCGGTGAGGTTGTTTGCAAAAAGACCGATGGAGGAAGCATAGCTTACCCAGTAGCGAGCCTCAACATTGTCGCCCTGACCGACTGCCTTGCGCAGGTACTTGACCATGTAGTGTATGCCCTCAAGACAGAACATCTCTGCCATGGGGCTGGTGAGATTGGAGATATACGACTCGATAAGATGGCACAGGCCGTCCAAACCGGTCGCGGCAGTGAGTCCTCTCGGGCAGCTGACGGTCAGCTCAGGATCGACCAGCGCGAGATCCGCGCAGAGGTTCTGATCCACGACGCCGGCCTTCTGGCCGTTGACCATCATTATTGCAAACATTCCGATCTCGCTGCCGGAGCCGGCTATAGTAGGTGCAAGCACCAGGGGGCAGCCGCGGTTTGGCACCTTGCCGACGCCGACATATTCCTCAAAGCTGCCTGGATTTGTGACCAGAACGGAGACTGCCTTCGCCACATCCATCGCCGAGCCTCCTCCAAGACCGAGAATTCCCTGGCAGCCTTTTGCGCGGTAAGCCTCAAGCGCCTCATATACGTTTTCAACGGGAGGATCGGGCAGGCAGCCGCAGTATTCAATAAATTCAATACCGTCTGCCCTTGCGTAATCGAGAACCATGTCGACTATGCCGAGCTCCTTGAGCGTGTTGTCGGAAATAAGCAGGCACTTTTTTATGCCGAGCTTATTCAGATGCGCACCGAGCTTTTTTATCACACCGTTGCCGATAATAAAGCCTGTGGGACTTTTAAAATATATTTCCTTCATATTTCCTCCTGATTTTTAAAGCATCATACTGCCGGTCTTCTTGAGTCTGATGTGCCAGGAAAGCGCTTCGTCAAGCAGAACCGGGTGATGGCCGCTGGCCGCCGCCGCACGGTCAAGATAGCTGCGGAGCTGATCCTTATACGCACCGGCGCAGTTTTCGATTATCTCTCGCGCTCTTTCGGTATCGCTCTTTCCGCGAAGATCGGCGACTCCGTTTTCGGTAACAACAACATCGATATCGTGCTCGCTTATGTCCTGATGCGAAACCATAGGCACTATCGTCGATATTGCGCCGCCCTTACCGGTCGACGCTATCATCATAACCGACAGCCCCGCATTGGCAGCGAAGTTTGCGCCGCCGCCGAGACCGTTTACAATCTTCGAACCGGCTATGTGGCTGGAGTTTACGTTGCCGTAGATATCCATTTCAATGCCGCTTGTGAGCGTTATGGGAGCAAGACGGGCTATGACCTCGGAATTGTTTGTTATCTCGCCGTTTCGGATGACGACGCTGCGGCGCACCTGCTCGTTTTCCTCGATGAGCTTTTTTACCTCAGAGCTCATTTTCACAGAGCCGCAGGATATCGCCTTGGCCTTGCCGGAGGCCGCGAGGCGTATGTTCGCCTCCTGAGCGACTCCTCCGAAAAAGCTTATATCGTTGAAGTTCGCCCGACCAAGTGCGTTTACTATCTCCGCTGCGAGACTGCCGAAGCCCGTCTGCACCGGCGGTAGCTGAGTTATTCCGCGCCGGGTCATCTCAAGCTCAAGGAAGTTAAAAAGATTGTCCGCTATGGCCGCCTGTTCGGGCTTTACCGGTGCCAAAGCAGCTACCTCGTCGGGCTCATCGCTCAGCACGATAGCGGATATCTTTTTAACATTGCAGGCGATCGAGGATACACCGATGCGCTGCCCCGCAGAGGTGATGGGTATCGGGCCGCCGTCGGGAATATAAATGTCATGCATGCCCTCGAGCTGCTCGGGCATCGCGGCATTGACCTCGATTATGACCCTGTCAGCAAGCTCAACGAGCAACGGTACAAAGCCCACGGATGAGCTCGGCACGAAGCTGCCGTCGGCATTGACGGCAATGGCCTCAACAATGGCAACATCTATATGGCCGAACGCCTCGGCACGCAGAAGATGCGGCATTTTGTTCATTTGCTGCTCGCAGTAGGCGACCGAGCCCCGGTTTACCTGAGATGCGATGACCTTGCTTTCTATCATAGGGGCACGACGGGCAACTGCGCCCGCCTCTGCAAGGATCGTATCGACAATGCCGTTATTCGAGCCGGACACGACGTTGAGCCCGAGCTCCTCTCCGGCGTTTGCACGGTCGGCGAGTGCTCGGATGACCGCCTTGGGGTAGCCGCAGCTCGTGTAGCCGCCTACAGCAACGGTCATGCCGCTTTTTATTATTTCCGAGGCCTCCGCAGCCTGCTTTATCAGGCCGCGGAGCTCGGCGCTTCTTATTTTGCTTTCCATCTTACTTTGCCTTGAAGCCGGCGAAGAGCTCCTCGTCGGTGGGCTTGAAGTTGGGTATCTCCTTAATGATCCAGGTGTTATTCATGTAATGCTTGAGCCAGATGTTCTCAGAGCAGATGTTGCCGCCCCAGGTCGCGCAGCCCAGAGAGCTGGTGAAGGGCATACCGCTGGTCCAGCTGCCGGTGTTGGTAGCCGCCTGCGGCTGGTTTACAACAACACGGGTGGTATAGGTCTCGGCGGCATACTTTGCAATGTTCTCCTCGGTCTTGGAGTAGATGCCGCAGGAGTGGCCTGCACCGTTTACGTTCTGGTTGGTGACAACGATGTCTATTGCATCGTCAACGTCCTTAGCCTTGTAAAGAGCTATGACGCAGCACTGCTTCTCACGGCAGAATGCCGTACCGTCGCCGCGGACATCCTCTTCGACGAAGATGACCTTCGTGCCGTCGGGAACAGTTATACCGCATATCTCGGCGATATCGGGAATGGGGCGGCCGACGATGTTCTTGTTGACAGCGTGTCCTTCGGGCCAGGTGGGCCATATGCCCTTGCGGACGGCTTCCTTGTCCTCTGCCGGCAGGATGTAGCCGCCGACCTTCTCGAACTCAGCCTTCATCTGATCGTAGACAGATTCGTGAACGATGACGCTGTTGTCGCAGGAGCAGCCGATAGCCATGTCAAAGGTCTTGGAGGCTATGATCTTGCTTGCCGCATCGGCGAGATCGGCAGAATCGTCAACATATATCTGTGCGTTGCCCGCACCGACACCGAATGCCGGGGTGCCGGAGCTGTAAGCCTGACGGACAAGGCCTTGGCCGCCGGTGGCAATGATGAGGTCTGCCTGCTTCATGAGCTCTGCGGTGATCTCGTGAGTCGGTTCGGGATAGGTGATGAACAGATCCTCGGGTGCGCCGTACTTTTTCATAACGTCACGCAGGAGGGATACGGTATAGTTGGTAGTCTTTGCGCCGCGTCTCGACGGGGAGAAAATGATAGCGTCGCGCGCCTTGACCGCGTTCATCGCCTGCATGATAGGTATCATCTCGGGCTGAGTCGCGGGAACGATCGAGCAGATGACACCGACGGGCTTTACCATGCGGAGCAGACCTTTTTCGGGGATCTCCTCAACGACGCCGACAGACTTCTGCTTTTTGAGGTCATACATAAGACCCCTGCACTTGTTGGTCAGCTTGCTGCGCTTGGACTCCATGTCGCCCAGGCGGGTCTCGTCAAGAGCCATTCTGGACATGGTCTCTATCTTCTCGTCGTCGCGGATGATCTCCCAAACGATGGCTGCAACCAATTCGTCGACCTGCTCCTGATTATAGCCCTCGATTACCTTCTGCGCTTTTCTTGCGCGTTCCATAAGACCCGCGATAAACTTCGCCTCGGCGGTGTCAGCGATAACATTTTTGCTCATGTCAATTCCTCCTGTTAGTGAAAATTAATCGTTTGATTTTCAGAAAACGTTTGCCGAAGCACCGAGTATGTTGACAAATATTTAACCAAATTCGTATTATTTATCGAATAATTCGTTATGTTTTTAGCAATTTGCACTATTTCAGGCTCGGTTTTCGCCTATCGTTTAATGAAAACGTTTTCTCGTATCAAACTATATCACCTAGTATGTAAATTGGCAATAACTCAATTGTGTATAAAAATCTTTAGCACTTTTAGTGCAAAATGACGGGGTTTTTGTCAAAACTCCCGAAAACGCAGGTGCACTTTTGGCTGCGGCACACAAATTTAAATATGCATCTTGAAAACGTTATCAATATGGTATATCTTAATTTATGAGCTTTTTAGATAACTTTTTCCCGTGAAAGGAGATAATTCAACCGCCTATGAAAGCAATAGAAATTTATGAAGTCGGTCCGAGAGACGGCTTCCAAAACCAAAAGGTCTACATCCCCAAGGAGAACAAACTGCTAATAATCGATGCTATTGCCGCTTCCGGAGTCAAACACATTCAGGTGACCTCCTTTGTCAGCCCCAAGGCCATCCCGCAGATGGCCGATTCGGCCGAGGTCGCCGCGGCGTGCGCCGAAAAATACCCCGAACTGTCGCTTTACGCGCTGGCTCCCAACCTGCGCGGCGCATACAACGCGTGGAACGCCGGGATAAAGCACATCTTCTACGTCGTCTCGCTCAGCGCCAGCCACAACAAGGCAAACATCAACCGCACGCACGAGCAGAGCATGCAGGAGTATCTGAATATACGCGAGAACCTGCCCGACATGGAGGTGTCCATCGACCTGGCCACGACCTTTGGCTGCCCGTTTGAGGGCAAGCCTTCAACGCAGGCCGTTGTCGATTTCATAGGCAGCTATGTCGAGGCCGGGGTCGGCGAGGTCGACCTGTGCGATACAGTCGGTCTTGCAAACCCTGCGCAGGTGCGTGAGGTCATTGCCTCCGTAAAGAGCGCATTTCCCTCTCTTGAGCTTCAGGTCCACATCCACGACACGCGCAACATGGGCATGGTCAACACCCTTGCCGCCATCGAAGCCGGCGTGACAAAATGTCAGTCCACACTCGGCGGTCTGGGCGGATGCCCCTTCGCACCCGGAGCGTCCGGAAACCTGGCAACTGAAGACCTTGTCTATATGCTCAACGACATGGGCTATGGCACCGGCATCGATACCGATGCGCTTATTACCGCCGCACGCCTTGAAAAGGAGCTGCTCGGCGAGGGAAACTTCAGCGGTCACCTCATGAACATAGCTTCTCCTCAGTGCTTGGCAGAGTATTGAGACCAAAAGTGAAAATAACCCCCCTGTGCGGAACACAAAGGCTCTGCACAGGGGGTTGTTTCCATTATTAAAGTGCTTTCACGCCGTCAGCAGGATAAATCCCGCGACGATAAGGAATTCCGCCAGCAGATATGTCAGCATTACCCCGAAATGCGTTTTAAACGGCCTGCCCTTGCGAAAGCGGACGTAAAACAGTATGGAATCGGATACAAAAAAGCTCACGGCTCCCGCGTACATGATGGCCGTAGCAAGGCACGGCAATGTTATCAGCTGGAACAGCGCAAAGCAGTTCATCGCGCCGTTGACGACAAGATAGCCCATCATGCCGACGTACAGGCTCCTGGGCTTCACGTTCCCGACAAGGCCGCGGAAAACAAAGCCCACCGCCGCTATGTACACTATCGCCGCAAGGACTATCACCCACACCGGCACGAGCGTGAAATCGACGTGCATGCAGTAGGCCGCCGCAAAGCACAGGTGTGAAAGGAAAAAGCTCGTTCCGCCGACTGCAAAGCCCACCGGCCCGAATATGAGCAGCACATCGCCCAGCCAGCTCGTCACCACCGCGGCAACAACGATATCCAGCGGCGCCTGAGCCGTCGTAAGATACCAGCCGAGAAGCGTCGGCAGCAGGAACACCTTCGTAACCGCACGCAGCAGCTTATCGCACCTCCAGCTTGCGTAAAGGTGCACCGCGGAA
This sequence comes from uncultured Eubacteriales bacterium, assembly GCA_900545805.1. Taxonomy (GTDB): domain Bacteria; phylum Bacillota; class Clostridia; order Oscillospirales; family Oscillospiraceae; genus F23-B02. The sequence continues at coordinate 22,466 of URAL01000026.1, forward strand.
AATGCGGCAAACGCCGCAATAAACACATAATTCATTTGATCTCTCCCTGTATATTTCCTATACAACAATACAATACCATACACAGCGTATTATTTCAACAGATATCAGAAGTTGAAAACGGGAGAATTTTGTGATAAAATTGGTAAACTAAACGTTAATAAGGGTTAAGGAATCAGTATTTATGAAAACTCCGCTTATGATGATAATAAACCCGGCGGCCGGAAAGGGCGGCTTCAGGCGTGCTCTGCCCGATGCACTGAAAATGCTCTCGGATGCCGGCTATGCGGTGACTATGTATTTCACCGAGTGCCGCGGCCACGCGACGGAGCTTGCCACGCAGTATGCCGGCGCGGTGCCGTACCTTTTGGTGCTCGGCGGCGATGGTACGCTCGCCGAGGCCATCGCCGGTCTCATGCCGCTTTCCGAGCGTCCCAAGGTAGGCTATATCCCCATCGGCACGGCAAACGACGTTGCGCGCACCATAGGTCTTCCGAAAAACGACATACTCGCCGGTGCACAGCGCTTCATCGGCGGATCTCCCCACCCCTTTGACGAAGGGCAGCACGACGGCGGATATTTCAACTACGTCGCGGCCTTCGGCGCATTCACCGAGGTCAGCTACGCGACGCCGCAGGAGGCAAAAAAGCAGCTCGGCGAGGCGGCGTACCTCCTAGGCGCGGTAAAAAGCCTATCGACGCTAAAAAGCCGCCGCGTCACCGTCGAGTACGATGACGGCGTTATTGACGGCGAGTTTCTCTACGGCAGCATGTCGAACTCCTACTCCGTGGCCGGCTTTATCGACCTGCCGCGCAAGGAGATCGGCCTCGGCGACGGGCTGCACGAGCTGGTGCTGGTGAAAAAGCTCCCGAACGCGGCGGCGTTTGCGGCGCTTGTGACAAAGGTGCTCAGCCACGATCTCAGCAGCGAATACATAATCATAAAGCACACCCGCCGCGCACGCTTTGTTTTCGACGAGCCCGAGAGCTGGACCTTCGACGGCGAAAACGGCGGCGCGCACAGTCAGATATGCTTTGAAAACTGCCCGCAGGCGATCGAGCTGGTGTATTAGCCGTCAGCGGACAGCTGATAGCTTATTGTGTGCGGCGCGGCCGCAATAATCGTATCGGCAGCGGCCTTAACGCGCCTCCGAAAGCTTGCCGAGGACGTTCTTGAAATACTCCGGCAGCTCGGTGGAGATGACGACTCTCTCACCGCTGCGCGGATGGATGAATTTAAGCTCGCGAGCGTGCAGGCACTGACCGGAAAGCCCCTTGTCGGGTGAGGGCGCGCCGTATACGCTGTCGCCGAGCAGGGGGTGGCCGATGTGCGCCATGTGGACGCGGATCTGATGCGTGCGCCCGGTTTCGAGACGGCAGCGGATATGCGTATAGCCGCGATAGCGCGCTATGACCTCCCAGTGCGTCACTGCGCTGCGCGAGCCCTTCTGCGTGACGGCCATTTTCTTGCGGTCGCTCGGATGGCGGCCGATGGGTGCGTCCACCGTGCCGGAAGGCTCGCGCATACCGCCGCGCACGACGGCCTCGTATACTCGCGACAGACTGCGATCGGAAAGCTGAGACGACAGCGCAAGGTGTGCAAAGTCGTTTTTCGCGACGATCAGCAGGCCGGACGTGTCCTTATCTATCCGGTGCACGATGCCTGGGCGCTTTTCGCCTCCGATGCCGGACAGCGAGTCGCCGCAATGAAACATCAGAGCGTTTACGAGCGTTCCGTCCGGGTGGCCGGGCGCGGGGTGCACGACCATGCCGCGCGGTTTGTTTACTACCAGCAGGTCGTCATCCTCGTACACGATGTTGATCGGGATATCCTGCGGCCTGAGCTCTGTGTCGGCGGCCTCTGGCATGACGAGCACGACCTCCTCGCCGGGTGAGCATTTGTAGTTTTTCTTCACCGCTTTTCCGCCGACGGTCACCGCGCCGTCGTCAATGAGGCGAGCTGCGGCGCTTCGCGTGAGCTCCGGCACACAGCGCGCAAGGAGAGCGTCGATACGTTCGGCGCTCTCCTGTGCTGTTATTGTTATTATATTATCGTCCAAATAATCCATTACAGATCCTTAAACTCGGCGAGAATATCATCAACGCTGAACTCCTCGCTCTGCGCAGACTCGTCCTTCGGCGCGGCGGCCTTCTTTTCGGCGGGCCGCGCCGAGCTCAGCGACGGGCCGAAATCATCCCAGAACGCGTCGTGCGCCTGAGGGCGCTGCGGCTCGGGCTTTATCGGCTGCGCCTCCTGCGGCTGCTCGGGAGCGGCGGTGCTTATGCCGAAGATATCGGCGAAATCGTCGGCAGTCTCGACCGGCTGGCGCGGCACAGGTCTTACCTTGACGGGAGAAGCGTCCTCATCGTCATCATTGTCTCCGCGTGAGCCGAAAAAAACATATATCACGAACATCAGGCAGGACACGACGAGAACCGCGTCGGCAATATTGAACACCGCGAAGTTGACAAACTCAATCTTGAACATGTCCACAACATAACCGAGAAACACCCTGTCGATGCAGTTGCCCAGTGCGCCGGTCAAAAACAGCACCTCGCACCACACGGCAAAGCGCGAGTCGAACACGCGCCGCACCAGCAGCACGGCGATAACGACGACGAACACCGCCGTCACGGCCAGAAAGATCCAGCGCGCATAGTCGACATTGTCAAGCAGGCCGAACGCCGCGCCGGAGTTGTGGATATTCACGAGCTTCACGACGCCGGGGATGAGCTCCTGTGAGCCGGTTGACAGAGTTATATTCACCGTGACCCAGTATTTGAGCCACTGATCCGCGATGAGTATCACCGCGGCAACAATCGCAAAAAGCATGGTCAGATCCTTTCGGTTTCCATTATAACTTATATAATGCACCAAAACACTCCGTCCGTCAAGTGCTTCGGCGGCGAATTAAGGCTGTCACCGATACGGGGAGTGCGTCAGCCCGGTGTCGAAGGTGCGGAACAATCCGCTTTTGCATCGCGTTACGGCACTGCGCCATG
>URAL01000027.1 GCA_900545805.1 uncultured Eubacteriales bacterium
CAGGCAGGGTTTCCTAGCATATAAGTCCATGCGAAAATGGCGTAAAAATGGCGTAAGCCAAGCGCGCCGGATTCCGGAAGCCCTTGAAAATCAAGACTTTTTAAGGAGATAGAGAAAACTATGAAATTAGGTATCGTCGGGCTGCCGAACGTCGGCAAGTCCACACTGTTCAACGCGATAACGAACGCGGGCGCAGAGAGCGCGAACTATCCGTTCTGCACGATAGAGCCGAACGTCGGCATGGTCACCGTGCCGGACGAGCGCCTTGACTTTCTCGCATCAATATACGAGCCGAAGAAATACACCCCGGCGGTCATCGAGTTTGTCGACATAGCCGGTCTCGTCAAGGGTGCGTCCAAGGGCGAGGGCCTGGGCAACAAGTTCCTGTCGAACATCCGCAACACCGACGCTATCGTCCACGTCGTCAGGTGCTTTGACGATGAAAACGTCATCCACGTCGAGGGCGGCACAGACCCCGCGCGCGATGTCGACATCATTGATCTCGAGCTCATCATGGCCGACATGGAGATGGTCGAGCGCAGGATAGAAAGGGCAAACAAAAACGCAAAGGGCGACAAGAAATATCTGCACGAGGCCGAGGTTTTCCAAGGCCTTCTTGAGCACCTCAACGAGGGCAGGAGCGTGCGCAGCTATGAGTGCGAGGCGGACGATATGGAGCTTATAGCGACAAGCGACCTGTTGACGATAAAGCCCGTTATCTATGCCGCGAACATGGATGAGGACGGCATCGCCGACTATGAAAACAACGCCTACTACAGGCAGCTTTGCGATATCGCCGCCAAGGAGGGCGCGGAGGTTCTGCCCATCTGCGCAAAGCTCGAGGCCGAGATCGCGGCCCTTGAACCGGATGAGCGCGAGATGTTCCTTGAGGAGCTCGGCATGAGCCAGTCGGGTCTTGACCGCATGATAAAGACCTCATACTCGCTGCTCGGTCTTATCTCGTTCCTCACCTGCGGAAGCGACGAGTGCAGAGCGTGGACTATCCGCCGCGGAACGAAGGCTCCCCAGGCCGCCGGCAAGATACACACAGACTTCGAACGCGGCTTTATCCGCGCAGAGATCGTCGCCTTTGACGATCTAAGGGCCTGCGGCAGTATGGCGGCGGCCAGGGAAAAAGGCCTTGTGCGCTCAGAGGGCAAGGATTATGTCATGCACGACGGCGATGTCACGCTGTTTCGATTTAATGTCTGATGGACGAGGTGCTGTTTGTCCTTGAGCTCATCGGCGCGGCGGCATTTGCCGTGTCGGGAGCGATGGCCGCCATTGAGAAAAGAGCCGATATCTTCGGCGTTCTTTTCCTCGCGGTGACGACGGCGCTCGGCGGCGGTGTTATCCGCGATGTGCTCATAGGAAGGATACCGCCCGTTATGTTCGTAAGCTACTGGTATCTGCTTATATCGGTCGCTGCGGCACTTGCGGTGTTTATAGATGCATATCTCAGAAGCGAAAAGTATAAGCTGCATTTGGACAAGCTGGATGCGGTCAATAACATCTTCGACGCGATAGGCCTCGCGGTGTTCACGGTTTCTGGCATGAATGCGGCGATGCCCGTGAGCGACAACATCATCCTCGTTTTGTTCGTCGGCATGTGCACGGGCGTCGGCGGCGGTATGCTGCGCGACGTTATGACCAACACCATGCCCAAGGTGCTCAGAAAGCGTGTGTACGCGGTTGCGTCGCTGCTCGGCGGCGGGCTGTACTACGCAATGTACGCGCTTGGCGCAAACCAGCTGGCGTCCATCGGCTGCGGAATGCTGCTTATTTTTGCACTGCGCTTATTTGCAACGATCTATAAGTGGAATCTCCCGTCGGTAAAGCTTGATTAAGCTGGCGGGAGTCAAGCTGCCCGTATATTTAAGAAATTGTAAAATTTGCGTCCTGCTCTTGACGCGGCGGAGTATATATGGTATTTTGAATCGTGCTAAAAGGGAGTAGCGTGCGCCATAAGGCGTTCGGTATGCCGTCATCTCGACCGTTTGGTTCGGTGTGCCGAGTACGATTACTGTATTTGCAAGACTTTTACGGCAAGAATAATTGCTGTAGAAGTCTTTTTTATTTTATTTAGAAAGGACTTGAGAAAACAACAAATGGACACAGACTCAATATTGCCTCAATTACTGCTTCAGCTTGCGCTTATAGCGGTAAACGCCCTGTTTGCGGCGACGGAGATCGCCGTGATATCGCTAAATGAGACAAAGGTACGCCGCATGGCCGAGGACGGGGACAAAAAGGCGGCCGGAATGCTTCGCATGGTCACGGAGCCTACGGGCTTTTTATCGACCATCCAGATATGCATAACGCTTGCCGGATTTCTCGGCTCGGCATTTGCAGCGGATAACTTTTCCGACAAGCTCGTTGACTGGCTCATAAACGACTGCGGAGTCACCGGTATATCTCCGTCCGCGCTCGATACGGTGTCGGTCATAATAATAACGCTCATCCTGTCCTACTTCACGCTCGTTCTCGGAGAGCTTGTGCCAAAGCGCATAGCAATGAAGCGCTCCGACGGCATCGCCCGGGCAATGAGCGGACTGATGATGGGGATGTCGGCGGTCCTGAAGCCCGTCATATGGCTGCTGACCGTTTCCACAAACGCGGTGCTGCGGCTGTGCGGGATAGATCCGAATGACAATACCGAGGAAGTGTCCGAAGAGGAAATAATAATGATGCTCGATGAGGGAGAGGAAGCCGGCTCTATTGAACGCGGCGAAAAGGAGCTTATTAAAAACGTTTTCGCTCTCAACGACACCTCCGCGGAGGATGTCATGGTGCACCGCTCGCAGGTCTGCTTCCTGCAGTCGGATGCTCCCCGTGAAAGGCTGCTCGGCGAAATTGCCGAAAGCGGGTATTCGCGTTTTCCCGTCTGCGGAGAGAGTGTTGACGATGTTGTCGGCATACTCTATGCAAAGACGTATCTGACAGCGCTCAGCCGGGGCGAGGACAGAGCCATGCGGGATTTTCTGCTCCCTGCACGCTTTGTGCACGCAAGCACGCGCATAGACAAGATCCTTCTCGACATGCAGCGTGAGCATATGCACATGGCGGTCGTGGTCGATGATTACGGCGGCGTTACCGGCATAATCACGCTTGAGGATATACTCGAGGAGCTTGTAGGCGAGATTTGGGACGAGAACGATGAGGTAACCGAGAACATAAAAAAGCATCCGGACGGAAGCTGCAGCATACTCGGCAGCACACCGCTTCAGGCGATGTGCGAGGAGCTCAAATGCAGCATCGACAGCCAGGCCGACACAGTCGGCGGCTGGGTGATAGAGCAGCTCGGAGCCATCCCGTCAAACGGTGAAGGCTTTGTTTACGGAGATATGTATATTACGGTCACATCGACCGATGCAAGACGCGTGCTTGAGGTCAATGTGAATATGAAGGAGGACGCATAAGTGAAGTATTATTGCGAAGAAAAAGAGCGCGTTATAGCAGAGCTCGAAAGCAGCGAAAACGGCCTGAGCGAGAGCGAGGCCGAGCGCCGCCTTGCCGAAAACGGGCCGAATAAGCTCAAAGCGGCAAAGAAGGATTCGATAATAAAGCAGTTTTTGAAGCAGCTTGCAGACCCCATGATAATCATTCTGCTCGTCGCGGCGGCTATAAGCGGAGTGCTTGCGGTAACGCAGGGCGAGAGCTTTGCGGATGTTATCATCATCCTCTTTGTCGTCATTGTAAATGCCGTGCTGGGCGTTTATCAGGAGAACAAGGCTGAAAAGGCGATAGAGGCTCTGCAGGAGATGTCGGCGGCGACGTCTAAGGTTCTGCGCGGCGGGAAAATAGTCACCGTTCACAGCGAGGAGCTCGTCGTTGGCGACGTTGTACTGCTCGAGGCCGGCGACGCTGTTCCCGCAGACGGCAGGATAATCGACAACGCGAGCCTGAAGATCGAGGAGGCCGCCCTCACCGGCGAGTCTGTTCCGGTCAGCAAGTTTATAGATATCATAAATCTCACCGACAGCGAGCGCGACGTTCCTCTCGGCGACCGGCACAACATGGCCTATATGGGCTCGACCGTTGTCTACGGCCGCGGCGCCATGATCGTCTGCGCGACCGGCATGGACACCGAAATGGGCAAGATCGCCGACGCTCTTTCGCAGGCCTCCGACGGGCAGACACCATTGCAGATAAAGCTCACGCAGCTTAGCAAGATACTCACATGGCTCGTGCTCGGAATCTGCGTCGTTATCTTCGCCGTGCAGCTTCTGCGTGCGGGCGGACTGAATTTTGAGGTCATTCTGAACTCCTTCATGATAGCCGTCTCCCTCGCGGTAGCGGCTATACCCGAGGGACTTGCAGCCGTCGTTACGGTGGTTTTGTCCATCGGCGTTACCAACATGTCAAAGCGCAACGCCATCATCCGCCGCCTGACGGCAGTTGAGACTCTCGGCTGTGCACAGGTCATATGCTCGGATAAGACCGGCACTCTGACGCAGAATAAAATGACCGTAGTTGATCATTTCGGCGAAAATGAGCGCGAGCTTGCTAAGGCAATGGCACTGTGCTGCGATGCTGAGATAGACGATGACGGGGTCGTCACGGGCGAGCCGACCGAGGCCGCGCTCGTAGCCTGGGCAAACTCACTGGAGCTCAATAAAACGCAGCTTAAGACATCCTATCCGCGCTGTGGCGAAGCGCCCTTCGACTCGGGCAGAAAGATGATGAGCACCCTGCATCTTACTCCGAACGGAGTCATTCAGTACACCAAGGGCGCACCGGACGTCATCATCGGAAAATGCACGCACTATCTTGAAAACGGGCAGGCCGTTCCCATGACGGAGGCCTACCGCGCCGAGATACTTGAAAACAACAAGTTCATGGCCGACAGGGCACTGCGCGTTCTGGCCTGCGCGATGCGCGTGTGGGACGAGATGCCGGACAGCACCGAGCCCGAGGCGCTGGAGTGTGAGCTCTGCTTCGTCGGACTTACGGGCATGATAGACCCCGTGCGTCCGGAGGTTAAGGCCGCTATCGACGAGTGCCGCGAGGCCGGAATACGCGCCATAATGATAACGGGCGACCATGTCGACACGGCGGTGGCCATAGCAAAGGAGCTGGGCATACTGCGTGAGGGTGACAGAGCTGTTACCGGCGCACAGCTTTCGGAAATGAGCGACGAGGAATTTGAACGTGAATTCCAGAAAATCAGCGTCTATGCTCGCGTTCAGCCCGAGCACAAAACGCGCATAGTTTCCGCCTGGCGCAAGGCGGGCTACGTCACCGCCATGACCGGCGACGGCGTAAATGACGCGCCGAGCATAAAAAGTGCCGATATCGGCGTCGGCATGGGCATAACGGGCACCGATGTTACCAAAAACGTCGCCGACATGGTGCTTGCCGACGATAACTTTGCCACCATTGTCGGCGCCGTCGAGGAGGGCCGCAGGATATATGATAATATCCGCAAGGCAATCCAGTTCCTTCTGGGCTCGAACATGAGCGAGGTAATAAGCATCTTTGCCGCAACGCTCATGGGCTTTACGATATTAAAGCCCGTGCACCTTCTGTGGATAAATCTCGTTACCGACTGCTTCCCGGCGCTGGCGCTGGGCATGGAAAAGGCTGAGGGCGATATAATGCGCCGCAAGCCGCGCCCGGCCAAGGACGGCATATTCGCCGGCGGCATGGGCTTTGATATAGCCTACCAGGGTGTGCTCATCTCCGCACTCGTTTTGGCGGCATACTTTGTAGGTCACTATATCGAAACGGGCGTCTGGACGATAACCGATTCAGCCGACGGAACGACGATGGCGTTTCTGACAATGTCCATGGCCGAGATCTGCCACAGCTTCAACATGAGATCCCTGCGCGGCTGCATCTTCACCATGGGCACGAAGAACAAGGCTCTCGTCTGGGCAGCGGCCGGAAGCATCGCAGCTACGACGCTCGTGTGCGAGGTGCCGTTTTTGGCAAACGCCTTCGGCTTCACGCCGGTATCGTTCGTCGAGTATGTCATCGCAATGGGCATCGGCATGGTCGGCATGGTCATCGTAGAGCTCGTAAAGGTGTTCCAGCGTAAAGCCATGCGCCGCCGCGGTGAAATATTGTGATTTACGGTTGACATGAGCACTTTTGGGTGATAATATTTAAAAATCAGCAATGACGGAGAACAATGACGTAAAATCCGCACAGAGAGAAGGGCCGTGGGCTGCAAGCCTTTTCGGAGAAAACGTCGGAGACCGCTCCCGAGCCGAAGCAGGGAAATGTGCTTCCGCACCGCGCCCGTTAAGCGCAGGATGAGTTTCATCAAGGTGGGACCGCGTAAATATTACGCCCTTGACGCATTGCGTCAGGGGCGTTTTTTGATAAAGGAGTATATATCATGGAAGAAAACAGGTACACTTTTGAAAATCCCGAATTTAAAGACACTTATCGTCATACCACGAGCCATATCCTCGCTCAGGCCGTAAAGCGTCTGTACCCCGAGGTCAAGCTGGCCATAGGTCCTGCTATAGAGAACGGCTTTTACTATGACTTTGACGCTCCGTTTGCCATAACGCCCGAGATTCTCGAGAAGATTGAGGCCGAGATGCGCAAGATCTGCAAGGAGAAGATAAAGCTTGAAAGATTCGAGCTTCCGCGTGAGGAAGCAATAAAATTCATGGAAGAACGCGAGGAGCCTTACAAGGTCGAGCTTATAAACGATCTGCCCGAGGACGCTGTCATTTCCTTCTACAGGCAGGGCGACTTCACCGACCTGTGCGCGGGTCCGCACCTTGATTCCACCGGCAGAGTCAAGGGCAATGCCATAAAGCTCACCTCCTGCACCGGCGCATACTGGCGCGGCGACTCCAACCGCAAGATGCTCCAGCGCATTTACGGTACCTGTTTTATGAAAAAGGATGAGCTCGACGCGTACCTTGCCCGCATCGAGGAGGCCAAAAAGCGCGATCACCGCAAGCTCGGCAGGGAGCTGGGTCTGTTCATGCTCGCCGAGGAGGGCCCCGGCTTTCCCTTCTTCCTTCCCAAGGGCATGGTTTTGAAAAACACGCTTATAGATTACTGGCGCGAGATACACAAAAAGTACGGCTATGTTGAGGTCTCGACCCCGATGATCCTCAACCGTCAGCTGTGGGAGACCTCCGGACACTGGTTCCACTATAAAGAGAATATGTACACTACCGTCATCGACGGCGAGGACTATGCGATAAAGCCCATGAACTGCCCGGGAGGCATGCTCGTTTACAAATCCGAGCCGCACTCCTACCGCGATCTGCCCCTGCGTGTGGGCGAGCTCGGCCTTGTTCACCGCCATGAGCTCTCCGGCGCTCTGCACGGCCTGTTCCGTGTGAGATGCTTCACTCAGGACGATGCGCACATCTTCATGACCTGGGATCAGATGAAGGACGAGATCAAGAACGTCGTCAAGCTCTTTGACGAGGTCTACTCGCTCTTCGGCCTGCCCTACGAGATCGAGCTGAGCACTATGCCCGACGATCATATGGGCGACGAGAAGGACTGGGAGTTTGCGCAGAACACACTCAAGGAGGCCATCACCGAAATGGGCAAGAGCTTCGTCATAAACGAGGGCGACGGCGCGTTTTACGGCCCGAAGCTCGACTTCCATCTTGAGGACAGCCTCGGACGTACCTGGCAGTGCGGCACGATACAGCTGGATATGCAGCTGCCCGAGAGATTCGAGCTCGAGTATGTCGGCGCGGACGGCGAGAAGCATCGCCCCGTCATGATCCACCGCGTCGTGTTTGGATCTATCGAGCGCTTTATCGGCGTTATCACAGAGCATTTTGCCGGCGCGTTCCCGACCTGGCTGGCTCCCGTTCAGGTAAAGGTCATGCCGATAACCGACCGTGTTGACGACTATGCGAAATCCGTGGCAAGGCTCCTTGATGAGCAGGGCTTCCGCGTCGAGACCGATCTGCGCAATGAGAAGATCGGCTATAAGATCCGCGAGGCTCAGACTCAGAAGATACCCTACATGATCATCGTCGGCGATAAGGAGGCTGAAAACGGTACCATCTCAGTGCGCACCCGCGCCGGCGGCGACGAGGGCAGCATGCAGGTCGAGGACTTCATCGCAAAGCTCAGGGAAGAGGTCTCCACCCGCGCAAGATAAGCAATAAACAATATAAGCCTGCTCTTTTTGAGTAGGCTTTTTTTGAAAGGATAAGCTTATGAAATTACTCTTTAAGCAGCGATTTTTCTCATGGCTTGACAGCTATGATATCTACGATGAGGCGGGAAACACCGTCTTTACCGTCGAGGGAAAGCTCGGCTGGGGACACGTCCTGCACATTCTCGACCGCGACGGAAGACACATCGGCACGGTGCGCGAGCGCGTTCTCACGTTTTTTGAGCCGAAGTTCGAGATATACCGCGGCGAGGATGAATACATCGGCTGTATAACAAAGCGCCTTGCCTTGTTCAAGCAGCAATTCGACATCGATTTTAACGGCTGGCAGGTCGACGGCGATTTTTGGGCCTGGGATTACACTGTCAAAGGTCCGCACGGCGAGGCGATAGCGACGATAACAAAGGAACTGTTTAACTGGACGGACACCTATTCCGTAGATGTGATCGATCCCGACAACGCCCTTTGCGTTCTCATGCTCGTTCTCGCTATCGATGCGGAAAAATGCAGCAGAAACGGCTGATCTGACAGCAAAAAAGCTCCCCGCCGGGGAGCTTTTTTATGCTTAAAATCAAATTTTGAATACACGGTCTTCGCGCACGGGCTTTGCCTCCGGCTTTTCGCCGTCGGGATAGCCGAGAATGCAGTGGCCGACGCCGATATACTCGTCGCCGATGCCGGCGCTGCGCAGTATCCTGCGCGCCTCGGGCATTTCAAACACTTCCTTTGCCCTGTTTATCCAGCATGAGCCGAGACCGAGAGCATTTGCCGCGTTCATGAGATTTCCGAGAACGAGACTGCCGTCCTCGACGTGCGTGGGGATATTGCGGTCGGACAGCACGACGATGACCGTCGGTGCGCCGTAAAACGGATCAATGCCCTCCTTGCCCATGACGAGCGCGTTGAGCTTCGACAACAGCTGTATCGTCGCCTTATCCTGTACAACGAGCAGCACAGTCGGCTGACGGTTCATAGCAGACGGCGCGGCAAGGCCGGCCTTCAGAACGCTCTTGAGCTCGTCGTCCGATATCTGCCCGGGCTTGTACGATCTTATGCTTCTGCGTTCAAGCAGGTTATCCAGAGCCTTATTCATGATTGTCATCTTCAATATCGTAGAATTCGGCGTACTCGCCGCCGTTTTTTCCGGCCTCGACCGCCGCCTTGGCTGCCTCGAGCTCCTCGCGCATTTTTTCAATGCGCTCGTCCATTGCCCTGAGCTCATCAAAAAGGGGAGCGTAGCGCTCGCCGGGGTTATCGCGGTTTTCGTCGTAGCAGAGTCTGCCGATCTCGATGAACACCTTGTTCTGCTCCTCGAGCTCTCCGTTTATCTGAAGGGTGAGCTTTGCTATGTTTGCATAGCAGCGCGCCGTTGTGCTGCCCTTGTCGTAGGCCTCCTTCAGACCGCCGCTTTCAACATAGTCCTTTGCCTTTTTGGTAACGCTGTTGAGCGTTCCCTTGAGAATGCTTTTGTAATCTGCCATGATGTTAGCTCCTTTCCTGCCCGTCGGGATTTTTCGTCCGCTTGCTGCGGTTCACGAAAAGCTCGTCGGGCGAATGCTTTTTTCTTGCGTTTATTATGAGAATGACCGCTGCCGCCAGTGCGCTTACTATTGCCAGAAGCTGCGATATGCGGATATCGCTTGAGCCTATATACAGGCTGTCGGTTCGCAGACCCTCTACCCAGGCTCTGCCCAGACCGTACCACAGGACGTACAGCCAGGTAAACTGTCCGTCATATTTCCTCGCGCCGCGGCGCAGGAGTATGTACAGTATGATAAGCCCCGCGAAGTTCCATAAACTCTCATATAAAAACGTCGGGTGGACATAGACCGTAACGCCGTCGGGAGTTGTGAGTCCCATGCGGCAGAATATATCGGTTTCCACGCCGAAGGCCTCACGGTTTATGAAATTGCCCCAGCGGCCTATGGCCTGACCGATCAGCAGGCCGAACGCTGCGAGATCGCCCAGCGCGAGCACGGGGAGCTTTTTCTTTTTGCAGACCAGAACGCCGGTTATAACGCCCGCGATTATGCCGCCGTAGATGGCAAGCCCGCCGTCGCGCACGGAGAATATCTCCGAGGGATTTGCGATGAAATAGTCGAGCTTGAACAGAACGTAGTACAGCCTTGCGCCTATTATGCAGGTCGGGATGAGCCATATGACGAAGTCAAAAAGATCGTCGGACGTAAGGCCGAATTTCGACGCCTGCTTTGCACAGAAAAGCGCCGCGAGGATAAAGCCTGTGGCTATTATCACGCCGTAAAAGTATATCTCGAGGCCAAAGACCGTGAAGCCGTAGGGGGGATCGATGCTCCAATCCCCCAGCATGGGGAAGCTTATCGCCGCGTCGCGCAGCATGGTCGAAGTGAGAAAATTCATAGGTTTATCACGCCTTTACGGGGTTAATGACGCTCATAGCGAGCCTGTCGGGAGTCATGAAGGACTTGAGGAAGTCCTCGCACTCGCGCTTTTCTATGCTCTCGAGCACTTCATATGCGTCCAGCGCGCAGTAGCCGCCGAAAACGCCGTCGGCAAGCGAAAGACACAGATTGTCAAAGTCCTCAAGACCGCGCAGACGCGAACCGAAGGACGCACGCCTTGCCGCCTCGAAAGCAGCCGCGTCAATGCCGTCGGTAAACACGTGCTCAAGCTCTGAGCTTAGCTCTCCAAGCACCTTCTGAGGGGATGCGCTCTCGCCGCCGAGCATGATTGTCGCCGTTCCGGCGGTGTAGTCTATCTCATAATCATAGTCGCGGTTGAGCGTGCCGTCGGCGTACAGCCGGTTGTAAAACGCCGCCGAGGTTCCGAACACCGTGCGAAGCGCGAGCTGAGCAACTATCCTCTGGCGCAGCAGAGCGTCGCCATCCGGCGCAGGGGAGACCTTTGCACCGATGAGAAACTGCGGCGCGGAGACCTCCATCTGCTCCTCATTATAGCTTTTTACCGGCTTTTCCGATTCGGGCTCTCCCATGTCCGCCTTCGGGATCTCCGCCTTTTCGTGCGGAAGAAGCTCGTCGGCAATGCCGAATATTCTTTCCGGATCGCAGTCGCCCGCGACGCACAGCGTCATGTTCGACGGAGCGTAAAAGACCTTATGACAATCGTAAAGCGTCTCAGCGGTAATCTCGGCTATGCTCTCAATGCTGCCCGCGACCTGATCGCGGATGGGATTGTGCTCATACAGCATACGCATGAGCCTGTTGTACACGACATGGCCGGGGTTATCCTCAACCATGCATATCTCCTGGCCTATGATGCCCTGCTCCTTGTCTACGGTCTCCTGCGTGAAGTACGGAGTGGAGACAAATTTCAAAAGCATGCGCAGGTTCTCCTCAAAGCCAGAGGTGCAGTCGAAAAAGTACGCGGTCATACCGCTCGATGTGAATGCGTTCGGCTGAGCGCCGTTTGACGAAAGCACGCTCAGCGCGTTGTCGCCGTCGGGCATATCGAACATCTTATGCTCAAGAAAATGCGCGACTCCTGCCGGGGTATCGTGCATAACGCCGCCGAGAGAAAAGCGCCTGTGCGCACCGCCGTAATTTGTCGCAAAAACGGCGTAGGAAAGCCGGAAGCCGGGTTTTGTCACGACGTTTATCGTAAGTCCGTTTTTGAGCTGACCCACGTACAGATCCTCGCCGATCCGTTCATACCTCTTATGCTTCATCGCCGTCCTCCTCTCCGTTTCCGCGCAGATAATACACAGCGTCGGGCACCACGCTGCGTGCGATCTCAACGACAGCGTCAAGCTCGACGCACTCGACCGCCGCCGCTAACTCCTCGGGGCTGAGCTCGAGCCCGTCGATGGCGTTTGCAAGGTAAAAGCCCTCAAGATTATATTGCGAATCAGAAATAGCACGCAGATCGGACGCGACGCTTTTCTTCGCGGCTGTGAGCTCATCAGCGCCCACATCGCCGCGTCTGACGGCCTCAAGCTGAGCCTCTATCTCCGCCTTTGCAGCGTCGAATTTATCAAAATCAACTCCGGAGGAGACGATCATGAGTCCCTTGTGCAGATCGACGAGCGAGCTTGCGTAGTAGCAAAGCGAGAGCTTCTCTCGAACGTTCATGAATAGCTTTGAGGTCACGCAGCCGCCGAATACGGCGTTAAAAACATATATTGCCGCGATATCTGGATCGTCCATGCACTCACCGAGACGATAGCCCATGACGAGCTTGCCCTGAGTGACACTCAGCTCATCGGAAAATTCACGCACGTTCTCATCAACGGAATTCATGCGTATATCCGTTCCGATATCGTAATCGATCTCGCCCCTCGGCATACCGCTGAGCGCGTCGGAGAGCTTATCGGCGACGAAGTCCGCGCCGAGGCTTCCACAGTAGAATATCTCAACAGGGCAGGTCATTATGAGATTGCGGTAGTGCTTTGTGAGCTTCTGATAGTAGATGCTCTCGGCCGTATCCTCCGTGCCGAGGCGCGAAACGGCGAAGGGCTCGTAGCAGCACATCTGCTCGATTAGCCTTTGCATCGCCCACGAGCGCTTATCGTTGAGCCTGCTCCTTATGCTGTCAAGAAGCTTTGCCTTCTCGCTCTCGACATAGTCGGGAAGCAGAAGACCGCCCTTTGTGCAGGGCGTGAGCAGTATCTCACCGCAGAGGCTGGAGATGCTTTCAAAAATGCCGCTGCCGTCGGGCAGGTATTTATCGTCGGCAAAGCTGGCAAGAAAGCCAATACACTGTATTTCGCCGATCTTGCGCACGACGGGCTCCATATAGCTGCCGTACAGTCCGTCAAGCTCGGCGGCAAGAGACTGCATATCCGTGTGATACCTGCTGCCGCGGCGCAGGACATAAGGAATGAGCGCGTTCTGTGCCGCCGTTTCGCGGTCTAACTGAGTCAGCAGACTGATGCTTAGGCAGCCGGTCTTGAATTTATCGCTCCGGAGCGCTGTAAGCCATACGCCCGGGAGTATCTCTCTCCTGATATTCTCCATGGCACGACCTCCTTCAACTTTATAATAAATCAGTATAGCACACTTTTCAGATATATGGTATACCTTTTCCGTCATAAATTGTGCCGTCGAGCCATATGCCGCCGTGACCGATGACGATATCGTGCGATTTGCCGGCCTTCGTCTTAAGCGTAACGCGGCAGTCGGGGAAATCATCCGGCAGGCAGGGGCGGATACAGACCATGCCGTGCCGCGGCTTGAGGCCGAGAAGCTCCTCGGTAAAGACTCTGAAATACCAGCCCGAAGAGCCGGTATACCATGTCCAGCCGGCCTCACCGGCATGACCGGGGCAGGTGTAAACATCTGCCGGGATGACAAACGGCTCGGCCATATAGCGGTTCAGATCATGGCTTTCCGGCAGAAGGCTTTCGAGTATCGCCATGCCGTCATTTGCCCTGCCGCGCTTAAAGCAGGCCTGCGCGAGCCACAGCGCCGCGTGGGTGTACTGCCCGCCGTTTTCTCTGAAGCCGGGTCCGTAGCTGCGGATATAGCCGGGATCGCGTACGCCGCCGAAAAACGGAGGGTCAAAGAGCTTGACTATGCCGTTTTCGCGGTCGAACAGCAGCCTGAGCGCGGCATCAAGCGCTGTGCCGGCCTTTGCGTTCGACGCTTCGGAACAAAAGCAGGCCCAGCTCTGCGCGATGGAATCTATGCGGCAGCACTCATTTTGACTTGCGCCGAGCTCCTCGCCGTCGGGCCAGTAGCCGCGCAGATACCATTGCCCGTTCCACGCCCTGTCTGCCGCCCTGCCGATATCGGCGGCAAAAGCTCGGTATTTGTCCGCGTCGGGGCGGCACAGCCCGGCAAGAAGATCTGCAAAGCGCTTTACACAGCAGGCGAAGAACCAGCTGAGCCATACGCTCTCTCCGAAAATATTGTTCATACCGTCGTTCCAGTCGCCGCTGCCGAAGCATAAAAGCCCGTGAGCGCCCGTGCCGCGGGAGATACAGCAGTCAACGGCGCGCTGCGCGTGCATGAGCACGCTTTCCGTGCAGTCAGAGCGCAGGGGAGTTTCATAGCGATCATCTTCGTCGGCCTCCAGCGGCTTGGAGTTTACATAACATTCGAGCCTGCCGCAGATATCCGTGTCGCCGGTCTTTTCGACGTATTCACACAGCGCCCACACGAGCCACAGCAGATCATCGGAGCAGCGTGTGCGCACACCCTTATCCGCACCGCCGGCGCTGTGCCACCAATGCATCACATCGCCCTCAAGATACTGATGCCGGCAGCAGGCGAGCAGCTGCTGCTTTGCGATCTCCGGGTCGAGCAGAATGAGGTTGACGGCGTCCTGAAGCTGATCACGGAAGCCGAACGCTCCGCCGCTTTGATACACAGAGCATCTGCCCATGATGCGGCAGGCAAGTGTCTGATATACCGCCCAGCCGCTCATATATTTGTCGGCACTCCCGCAGCCGGAGAGCGTGAAGCGGCGGCACAGCCCTGCCCAGTGAGCCTTCGTTTTTTCCAGTGCGGCAAACGCCGCATCGGGCTCACACAATCTAAGGATAGTGTCGGCGTCTTCGCAGCCGCATACGAGCACCGTAACGGCCCTCGCTTCATACTGCGCGGCAAAAACGGGGAAGCTCAGCTCGCTTTTTCGATTGTCGAAATCACCGTGCAGCCAAGATAAATAGTCGCAGGTCCGGCCGAGCGCCGGATTTGAGCAGGCTGCGCGAAAGTGCAGATTTCGGATAGCCGAGCGAGAGCTTGAGGCCGTGAACATTGTGTCTGAATATTCACAGCCGACGGCGGTACGGTCATTGTCGTTATCCGACAGCAGCAGCTCGCATTTCCAGTCCAGTCTGCCGCTTATCTCGCCGAAAAGCTCGATAATGAAAACTCTTGCGTCCAGGTCCGGCGGAACGAAGGCCGTGCAGCGTGACGCACAGCTGCCGAGGCTTTTTTCCCAGACCGCAAAGCCGAGGCCGAAGGTCACGCGGCAGGCGGCGCCGTCCTCGCCGGCGAAGAGACTGTACCGCCTGTCGCCGGTGACATATTCAAGACTCTCCGCACCTTCTGTGGCCAGAGGGTCGTTCACCCACGGCGTAAGGCGCAGCTCGCGCGCGTTTTTCAGCCACATGTTTCCCATGCCGCTGTCGGCGGCGATATAGCCGAAGCTGCCGTTTGTGAGCATGCTGCTCCAGACACGCGAGGGTAGAGTCCGGTTAACATAAAACACGAAACTGCCATCGTTACCGTACTCGTGCCTCGGCGCCGTGCCGCCCGTGCGCAGAGGCTTTGAGGGGCGCGGGGTAGAGTTAAAGGAGCGCTTTTTGCTCTCTGCTCCGACGATGAAGGCCGCCGCATTTTCGATAAGAGAGGTCTCCTGCACCGGCAGCATGCGGACGCCGGCGTACGTGCCGATCAGCGCCTCAAGGCCGTGCGCTGCCAGAGTGTCGCGCACCTTGGAATACACCGGCCTGCGATATTCGCCGCCCTCGTCGGTCAGAAACACAAGATCTGCGTACACGCCGCAGCTTCGCAAAAGGCAGAACTGCTTTGTTACAGACTCCGTATCCTGTCCGCCGTCACAGCAGATGATTGGAAGATCGCCCGAAAGACCGAAACGCCACAGGCTGCTTTTAGCCGGAAACGGAGTTTTGGCGCTTATAAAGCGCAGAGCTCGGAGCGTCGCCATGGCAGCTTCAACCTCGCGGGCGGACATATGCATTACGCTTGCGCAGGCCGGCACCATCGCGCCGTATTCCGACGGGCCGATGACGAGCATGTGCTGAGCGCCGCTGTACGCCTCCTCGGGGGAACCGGCTACGCACAGCGCAAAGCGAGCTTCAAGCTGTTTGCCCGATTTGAGCGAAACGCTCACCGCGGCCTCTACCGTGGGATAGGATAAAAATCCGTCGTCTGCCGCACCGCCGGTTTTTACCGTCATCGGCTCATCGCAGGCAAGGCACAGCCACATTTCCTTTTGCCTTCCCCGCGGCAGACGGTGCAGCATAAGGCAGCTTTGATCGCGCCTTGCCTCAATGCCGAGCCGCCAGTATGCGGGATGGTTAACATAATCTAAAGCATCCGCCATGACTGCTTCAAATGAGAATATCAGCTCGGCGCTCTCTATATCCGACTTTGCACATATCGAGACCGTTCTTATCTCGCCGTTTTCCGCGCCTGCCGCGGCTATGCCGCACTGCGAGGTAAAATCATCAAAAACAGCCGAAAAGCTTGCATATATCTCGGAAAACTCCCACATGAAGGCTGCGTTTTCGCCCGCCTCCGGCAGGAGCGAGCGCTCCCTGCCGCCGATTACGAGCTTGAGCCCGGGACCGTGCCCCTCGCCGAGCTGCTTAAAGGGCGTGCGGTAGATGAGCATATCGTTGCAGCTTGCCGAGGATATGCCGCTTTCAGTTAACATAATGTTATACGCACCGTTTGACAGCAGCGCGCACTCCGGCTGAGCATAGTTTATGCCGCCGCCGCGCTTTTCCCACCGAAGACTGACCGGCGCGGGCGATTTTTCGATCGCTTCGCTAATGCGCAGCACAGGTGCGCCGAGCGGTACGCGCTCCTGCAAAAGCTGGCGGTACGCCGCCATATCCGGAGAGCGCATAAACTCACGCTGCACAAGGCCGCCAATCAGATAATTTGCGATGGCAAGCATGCTCATGCCGAGATGGTGTGCCATGAAGCACCTTACCTTTTCGCCCTCGGCAGAGCGGCAGCGCGAGGACGTGAAGTCTATTGCCTCTATAAAGCCATAGCGTGCCCGCAATCCGGACCTTTCGAGCCTGTGCAGATTTTCCGCCGCCGCATCAGGATCGACGCATAGGACGAGAAAGCTTGCGTAAGGTGCTATGACCAACTCTGCGTTCTGTCCGCGCTTGAGGGCAAGCTGCGCACAGCCGTGCGCCTTATAGCGATAGTTGAGCGCCGGGTCAAGCGAGTAGAACGCGCTTTCGGATATGCCCCACAGGCCGCCGCGGCTGCGCCGCCTTTTTTGAACATGGACGCAGAATTTCGCAGTTTCAAACAGCAGGCTGTCCCGAGTCAGCGGCAGGAAAAGCTCCGGCATGAGGTATTCAAACATCGTGCCCGTCCAGCTCACCATGCCGCGATAGCCGCCGGAGGAGCGCATCGCACGCGACAGCCTGCGCCAGTGCCGGCGCGGCACGTCGCCCTTTGAAACGGCGGTATAGCTGGTCAGACGCGCCTCGCTTGCCATGAGATCGTAAAGACCGGGAGAGGCCTTGCCCTTTTCAAGGTCTATGCCGATATGCATAAGTCCGCGCCGATAGCTGTAGAATATCGAAAAATCCATATCGGAAACAAGTGTCTGCACACGGTCTGCGAGCGCATCGAAGCCCTTGCCGAGCAGCCAGTTTTGCAGTGTTATCAGGCAGGCGCATAAATTTCCGCAGTCGACTGCAGAGAGATACCTCGGCTCGAGTGCGCGAAGCGTGCGCGTATCGTACCAGTTGCAGAAATGCCCGCTGTATCTTTGCAGCTTTTCCATGGTGCCCAGCATGCTTGCAATAAAGCTTACAACGCGGGTAAGGTCTGTTATCCCAAGCTCCTGCGCGCACATGGCCGAGCACAGCGCAAGACCGATGTTCGTCGGCGAGGTGCGGTGCGCGATGCCGACAGGCGGCTGCTCCTGAAAATTATCCGGCGGCAGATAATTATCCTGCTCGGTGCAGAACGTGTCAAAATAGCTCCAGATATCCTTTGCACAGCCGAGAAGGTAGCTGCGCTCCTGCGCAGTCGGCTCCTTTTCCTTTTTCGCGGGCAGAGCGAGCGCAAAAGCGGCGATAGGCGCAAAGAGCCACATAAGCCCTGCGGCTTTGGCAAAAATTCCAATTGAAAATATCATGAGACACAGTCCCGACACCGGTGCGGGCCACATGCTTTTAAAATAAGCTGCCGCACTGAGCCTTTTGCTGCCGCTCTGCGCGGAAGTCTCCCATTCGAGGAGGCTTTTTCGGCTTATCAGCATGCGCCACAGCGCAGTTACGATGGCCGAGAGCGATATCCACGCCTCATAGGGCAGAAGCCAAAGCCTGAATGCCGTCTGCACGATGCTCGCGCCGATGCCGCCGAGCGTGCGGCTGTGATACTTTGCTTTAAGCGCCTCGGGCTTATCCGAGGCAAGCTCCGTGCACGAGATAAGGAGTCCCGCCGTGAGCGCAATGAGCGCCGCCCACGCGGCGAGGATGACTCCTCTGTGCGCGAGCAGAAGTCCCGCGAATATTGCCGCGAACGTCGCCGGAGCGACAAGACTGCGCCGCAGGGAATCAAACAGCCTCCAGCGCTCTGCATCGGGAAGCCCGGCTTCTTTTCGGAAGATCCAGCCGGCGTTTTGCCAGTCGCCGCGTATCCAGCGGTGGCTGCGTCTGAAATACGCGACAGGCGAGACGGGGAAGGAGTCTGAGAATTCAACGTCGCTCATATATCCGCCGCGCAGATATGCGCCCTCTATGGCGTCGTGCGACAGCACCTTTCCGTCGGGAATGTGCTTTTGAGAGCAGATAAGCAGAGCCTCGGCGTCGATAATGCCCTTGCCGGAGAAGCCGCCTCGGTCGAACAGATCCATGCTCACCTCGCCACACAGCGCACCGTAGGGCTCAAGTCCGCCGCCGCCCGAAAAAATGCGGGCAAAATCAGTTGCACCGGCCGAAGCGAGCGATGTGCACATGCGCGGGTGTATTATGCCGTGACCGGAGGTGACAAGTCCGCGCTCACGGTCGAGCATCGGCGTATTCATAGGATGCAGCATCGCGCCGATCAGCTCGCACACAGAGCCCGGCGAGGGGACGGTATCGCCGTCGAGAGTGAGTATATATTGCGCAGAGCGCAAAAGCTCCGTATCGCCGGAGACAGTTTTCAGCTCACTTTTCCTGCCGCATATAAGCCCTGCAAGCGCCAAAAGTGCACCGCGCTTGCGCTCAAAGCCGGAGAATTTTCCGCGTCCGGGGTCGAGCGTGCGCCTTCGTGTGAAAAGATAAAAGCCGCCGCCGTATTTTTCGTTTAGCTTGTCAACTGCCCTTGCGGCTGCTGATATGATCGCCTCGTCCCCGGGCATTTCTTCGATATCCGCCTCGCGCAGATCGGCAAGTATGCCCATCAGGAGATTTTTGCCGCAGTCGCGGTTTGCGAGACGGTATTGCTCCAAAAGCTCCGCAAGGCGCGGACCGCTGTCCCCGTCTGTCAGCAGAGCCGATATTACGCACACCGTGCGCCCCTCGTCGGGCACACCGGAGGCAAGCTCGAGCCTCGGCAGCCTGCGCGGCGGAACACAAAGCAAAATGATGTAGTCGAGAAGGCTCTTCGTCAGCTCCGACAGAGGAAGCAGAAGCAGCAGCGCTGCCATGAAGCTGTGCGATAAAAATCCGCAAAGCAGCGATAAAAACAGCGTAAAAAGGATGTTTATGCCGATGTACAGCGCCGCACGGCGCTCCTCATTCGGCCTTTTGTAAAGCCAGTAGCCCACGTGACGCTCCGTACCGGACCTGTGGCGGCAGCGCTCGACCAACTGCTTTGCAAACACATGCTCCTCAAGTCCCATGCGCTTTGCAAGGCGCGAAAGCCTTAAGCGGTATTCGGCGCGGCTTTGCTCGTCCATGCGGGGATACACGCCCGAGGGGTCTGCCCTCAGAACCTTTTCAACGGCGTCCGCACGCTCGAGAAGGGAGTGCATGTCAAGCTCGGACACGAGCCGCACTGAGCCGAAAAGAGCGGCAAAACGCGCCGATAACGTGTCAGGCTCGGCGGAGCTCTCCAGCTCCGCACATAGCTCCGCAATGGCGGAGATGAGCTGAGTAATTAAAACAGCGGGCAGGAGGTACAGCTCATCCTGCGGCAGGGGGGAGACGCTTTGAAAGCCGCTGAGGTATTCGAGTATATTGCCTTCGCCGATACTATCCTCACAAACGCTTATCATGTCGCGGCACGCGGCGGCAAGAAGCGGACCCTCGCTGCCGGAGCGCAGACGCCGCTGCCGCCTGAGCTCCGGCATAACGGCACGCGCCTGGCGTATTACGAGGTAGCGGTTGTCCAAAAGCCAGCGGCAGCTGTCCGGCATCGAGGCGGCGCCGGCAAAGCGGCTTTCCACAAGACGGTAGACCGCGTTGATCTCCCGGCAGCTTTGCCGCAGCAGAGTCCTGAGCTTGCCTGACGAAGCGGTGGAAATGCATTTGTTGAGCCTTGCACAGCTTGCCGCGTGTTCAAAAACGGTGTTTTTCTTTTGGGCGTCCATAGTTTTTCTCCCTTTTTTATTATAAATGTCAGTTTTGCCGCAAATGCCGAAATATATTCGGCATAAATGACAAGTAAAAATGCTTGACAGCGTGCGGCGTTGATGCTATACTCTGTAAAGCAAAAAACATTTACAGAGGAGGGAGCGCCGTGGAAAACAGTGCGGTCATGCGTTCGATGCTGTTTGATTTTTACGGCGAGCTGCTCACGGATAAGCAGCGTGAGTATTTCGACCTCCGCTATAACGAGGATCTTTCGCTTGGAGAGATTGCCGAGCAGAGCGGCATATCGCGTCAGGGCGTTTGGGATATCATCCGCCGCGCCGAGGCCGCGATGACAGAGATCGAGGAAAAAACAGGGCTCATAAAGCGCTTTATGGAGCGCAACGCCCAAATCGATGAAATAATCCGCGAGCTCAGGGACAAGGGCGCAGACGAGCGCATAATTTCCGAGCTTGAAGAATTAAAGATTTAGCAGGAGGCAGAGACATGGCATTTGAATCATTGTCCGACAAGCTGTCCGCTGCCTTTAAAAAGCTGCGCGGCAAGGGCAGACTTACAGCGGCTGACGTCAAGGAAGCCATGAAGGAAGTGCGCATGGCGCTTCTGGAGGCCGACGTAAGCTACAAGGTAGTAAAGGAATTTACCAAAAGCGTGACCGAGCGTGCGTCGGGTGCGGATGTGCTTGAGGCACTTTCACCCGCTCAGCAGGTCATCAAGATCGTCAACGAAGAGCTTGTGAAGCTCATGGGCAGCGAAAATCAGCGACTCACCATCGGCTCAAAGTCGCCGAGCGTCGTCATGCTCGTCGGCCTTCAGGGTGCAGGTAAGACGACAAACGGCGCAAAGCTCGCGGCCTATATGCGCAAGCAGGGCAAGCGGCCGCTGCTGGTCGCCTGCGATATCTACCGCCCTGCGGCCATAAAGCAGCTCGAAACCGTCGGCAAGCAGCTGGATATCCCCGTGTTCCAGATGGGAACGACGAACCCCGTCGATATTGCAAAAGCGGCGATAGAGCATGCCAAAAAGCACGGCAACGACCTTGTGTTCCTCGATACGGCAGGCCGACTGCACATTGACGAGGAGCTCATGCAGGAGCTTAAAAACATCCGTGATGAGGTCGAGCCGAGCGAGATACTGCTCGTGGTCGATGCAATGACCGGCCAGGACGCGGTAAATGCCGCAAATGCCTTTAACGACGCTCTCGGCGTGACCGGCGTCATGCTCACAAAGCTTGACGGCGACGCTCGCGGCGGCGCGGCGCTGTCGATCAAGGCAAGCACCGGCAAGCCCGTAAAGTTCATCGGCGTGGGCGAAAAGCTCGATCAGATAGAGCCGTTCTACCCCGACCGTATGGCCTCGCGCATCCTCGGCATGGGCGACGTGCTCACGCTTATCGAAAAGGCCGAGCAGAGCTTTGACGAGAAAAAGGCCCTCGAAATGGCCGAGAAGATGAAGGCAAACCGCTTCTCGCTGTCGGATTATCTCGACCAGATGCGCTCGCTTAAGGGCATGGGGGATATAAACGACCTTGCCGGCATGATTCCGGGGCTCGATGCAAAGGCGCTCAGGGGCGCTAAGGTCGATGAAAAGGGCATGGCGCGCATCGAGGCGATAATCCTTTCGATGACCCCGGCGGAGCGCGACGATCCGTCTGTGCTCAACGCCTCGCGCAAAAAGCGCATAGCTGCCGGCAGCGGCACATCGGTCGTCGACGTAAACCGTCTGCTCAAGCAGTTTGACGCAATGCAGGGCATGATGCGTCAGCTTTCCGGCAAGAACATGAAGAAGCTGCAAAAGCGCTTCGGCGGCATGGGCGGAGGCGGCGGCTTCCCCGGTCTCGGCGGCTTCAAATTCTGATTGCATACGCAAATGCGTTTGTAATATATGAAGAAATAATATGGAGGTGAAGAATAAATGGTAAAGATCAGACTTCGCAGAATGGGCGCAAAGAAAGCCCCTTACTACCGCATAGTCGTCGCTGACTCCCGCTGCCCCCGTGATGGCCGTTTCATCGAGGAGATCGGAACTTATGATCCCATGGCAGAGGGCGATAACATCAAGGTCGATCTCGAACGCGCAAAGTACTGGATATCCAACGGTGCTCAGCCTACAGAAACCGTACGCGGCCTGCTTACTAAAGTCGAGGCCTAATAAGGAGAAGCTACCGGCATGAAAGAACTTTTGACCTATATCGTACAGAGCCTCGTTGAAAAACCCGAAGAGGTCTCTGTGACCGAGCGCGTTCACGGCGGCGAGACCGTATATGAAGTACGCGTAGCTGACGGAGACATGGGCAAGGTCATTGGCCGGCAGGGCAGGATCGTAAAAGAGATCCGTATACTCATGCGGGCTGTAGCCCAGAGACAGGGCAAAAAGGTTTCAGTCGATATTATGGACTGATTAAGAAACCGAGGCGTAAGAGCCCCGGTTTTTTTACGCTCTTTTTCTTGTTAAACCGCGTCCTTTGTGTTAAATTATACGATGAATAAGTATGGAGGTTTTCACATGGAAAAGCAGCAGTACATCGAAGCTGGCAAGATCGTTAATACCCACGGCGTGCACGGCGAGGTGAAGATACAGGTGTGGCTTGACAGTCCGGAGTTCATGCGCCGTTTTAAGACATTATATATTGATTCAAAGCCTGTAAAGCTCATCTCCTCGCGTGCGCATAAGGGCTTTATGATTGCCCTGCTCGACGGAGTGGAGGACATAAACGCCGCAATGAGCCTGAAAAACAAAAC
>URAL01000028.1 GCA_900545805.1 uncultured Eubacteriales bacterium
TCGGCTGGATATTAAACTGCTACACCATGTTCGGGGAGCTGAGCCGCATGACGCAGTTCAAGGACAAGTGCGCAAAGAATGCCGACAACATAAACGGCGGCCTGTTTACCTATCCAAGCCTCATGGCGGCAGATATCCTGCTGTATCAGGCCGACTACGTCCCCGTAGGCGAGGATCAGCGCCAGCACTGTGAATTGACGCGTGACATCGCCGTGCGCTTTAACAACATCTACGGCGAGACCTTCAAGGTCCCCGAGGCCTATGTTCCCAAGGCCGGAGCCCGCGTCATGGGGCTGGGAAATCCCACGGCGAAGATGAGCAAATCCGACCCCAACGGCTGCGTTTTCCTCATGGAAAAGCCCGAGGACATTGCCCGCAAGTTCAAGCGCGCCGTCACCGACTCCGACACGGAAAACTGTGTGCGCTTCGATATGGCAGGCAAGCCCGGCGTTTCAAACCTCATGAGCATCTACTCGGCCGTCACCGGCAAGAGCTTTGATGAGATAGAAAAGGAATTCGACGGATGCGGCTACGGCGTGTTCAAGCCCGCCGTCGGCGATGCCGTTATCGAGACGCTGCGTCCCATACGCGAGGAGGCCACGCGCCTTCTCAACGATAAAGAGTACCTGCGCAGCGTTTACACCGAGGGTGCGCAGAAGGCAGGCGTCATCGCCCGCAAGACCCTCCGCAAGGTCTACAAGAAGATCGGCCTCGTCGAAAAGCCTTTTTAAACATTAATAAATATAGACAGTCCACGGAGATATAAAAATATGATAGATCTCAGTTTTGACGTCTGGAAGAACATATTGCTCGCACTCGCGGTAGCCTTTGTCATTTCCTTCGCCGCGACGCCCGTTGTCAGCTCCTTTGCCAAAAAGGTCGGCGCGATAGATATTCCGGACAAAAAGCGCCATATCCACAGCCATCCGATACCCCGCATGGGCGGACTTGCGATATTTCTGGGCTTTCTGCTGTCGGTTCTGCTGTTTGCAAACATCACGCCGCAGGTGCGAGGGATACTTCTGGGCGCTATTCTCATCGTCGTCGTCGGCGCAATAGATGACGTTATGAACTTAAACGCGTGGCTTAAATTCTGCGTGCAGATAGTCGCGGCGGTCATCGCCGTTTTGTCCGGCGTTATCATAAACGTTGTGTCAAACCCGCTGCTGATAACCAGCGAGCAGGCCGTCACCATCGGCATCCTCGCCGTTCCCGTGACAATACTGTGGATAGTCGGCGTTACAAACTCCGTAAACCTTATAGACGGCCTTGACGGCCTTGCCTGCGGCGTTTCGGCGATAGCGTCGATGACGATGCTCGTCGTGTCGCTTTTAGTTTCGGATGCTAATATAAACGTTGCCGTGATCCTCGCCGCGCTAGTCGGCGGCTGTCTCGGCTTTATACCGTATAACCTGAACCCTGCGAAGATTTTTATGGGCGATACCGGCGCACTGCTTTTGGGCTATATTCTGGCGACGGTGTCCGTTATCGGAATGTTCAAGTTCTACGCCGTCGTCACATTTGTCCTGCCGGTGCTCGCGCTGGCCGTTCCGCTTTCGGATACTATATTTGCCTTCACACGCCGCATCCTGCACGGACAGAGCCCCTTCCATGCCGACAGGGGGCATTTCCACCACAAGCTGCTGGATATGGGCCTCAATCAGAAGCAGGCTGTCGCCGTGCTGTACGCCGTTTCGGCCATCCTCGGCCTCGCGGCGGTGCTGCTGACCTCGACGGGCATCGTACGCATCATCGTGGCGGTCATTGCATTTGCCATCGCCGTGTGCGTGTGGCTGTTTGTGTTCAGACACAATAACAATATCCATCCGCTGCCGCATGAAAAGCCGGCGGAGGAGTCGGGAAAGGACGGTGAAGCAAATGAGTAAGCTCAAGGTCATGTCCGTTTTCGGCACGCGCCCGGAGGCTATAAAAATGGCGCCGCTCGCGCTGGAGCTTCAGCGCCGCGAGAGCATCAAGAGCCTCATTTGCGTCACCGCACAGCACCGCGAGATGCTCGACTCGGTCATGAGCTGCTTCGGCCTCAAGGCCGACGCCGACCTCAACATCATGGGCAAAAATCAGACCCTCACCGACGTCACCGTCAAGGCGCTCAAGGGTCTTGAGGGCTGCTTTGCCGAATTCAAGCCCGACCTTGTCCTTGTCCACGGCGACACGAGCACGACCTTCTCCGCCGCGCTCGCCGCGTTCTACGCTAAAATACCCGTCGGCCACGTCGAGGCCGGGCTGCGCACCTATGACCGCTACAGCCCCTTCCCCGAGGAGATGAACCGCTGCCTCGTAGGCCGCCTTGCGACGCTGCACTTCGCTCCGACGTCGAAAAACGCGGAAAATCTCCGCGCCGAGGCCGTCACGGGCGACATTTTTGTCACGGGCAACACCGTCATCGACGCGATGAGATACACAGTCGGCGACGGCGGCTTTACATCGCCCGAGCTTAAAGAAATCGACTTTTCAAAAAAGGTAATAGCAATGACCTGCCACCGCCGCGAAAACTACGGCGAGCCGATGAAAAACATCTTTTCCGCCGTCCGCGAGATCGCGCTGACGCACCCGGAGGTCGAGATAGTCTACCCCGTGCATCTGTCGCCGATCGTGCGCGGCGCAGCTCGTGAGCAGCTTGCGGATCTTGAAAACGTCCGCCTCATAGAGCCGCTGGACGCGATGGACATGCACAGGCTCATGAGCGCAAGCTACATGGTCATGACCGATTCCGGCGGCATCCAGGAGGAGGCGCCCTCGCTCGGCAAGCCCGTGCTTGTCCTGCGAAAGGAAACAGAGCGACCCGAGGCCGTCGCGGCAGGCACGGTAAAGCTCACCGGCGTTGAGCGCGAGGATATCATCCGCGACGCAAACGAGCTTCTCACGGGGGGCGAAATGTATCAGCGCATGGCGCACGCCGTCAACCCCTACGGCGACGGGCACGCCTGCGAGCGCATCGCCGATGCGATAGAGTTCTCCTTCGGCCTGCGAAAAGACAGACCGAGCGAATTTTTAAAGGCGCTTTTTTAGCAGCGAATTTGCACTGTACGGATACGCATATTGCGGCCGCCCGGTGTCGCACCTGCTGACAAAACCGTGAAACTGCCGCTTACCAACACTGCGCCCCTTGCCTTCACCTTGAGGGGAAGGCATGGGGCGCAGCGCTGTAGTGCGATGCAAAACCGGTTTTGCCGGCAGGCCCGAACCGGGACAACGCAATAAATGTATTGGTACAATGTAAATGCGCCACTGAAAATTCGTGCGCTCTGCGCACACCACCGGCTATCCACTATCACCTGCCGGCTGTCCGCAATCCGCTGAATTTACACAAACTTTACATTTCAAAGCTGTTTTACATTACGCTTTACAATTAAAATTAAGATAAAGCAAGGTAATTGCGAGGTAATGACAATGATTTTTTGTGTTGAAGACGACGCCGGCATCAGAGATCTCATGATATACACGCTCAACGCCTCCGGCTTTCAGGCCGAAGGCTTTGAAAGCGCAAGGGAGCTTTATTCGGCGCTGGCGGACACTGTGCCGGAGCTTATCCTGCTCGATATAATGCTCCCGGGCGAAGACGGCATTTCCATCTTAAAGCGCCTGAAGGCCGATCAGCGCACGGCTGATATCCCCGTAATAATGGCCACCGCTAAAGGTAATGAGTATGACAAGGTTATCGGTCTTGACCTC
This sequence comes from uncultured Eubacteriales bacterium, assembly GCA_900545805.1. Taxonomy (GTDB): domain Bacteria; phylum Bacillota; class Clostridia; order Oscillospirales; family Oscillospiraceae; genus F23-B02. The sequence continues at coordinate 3,694 of URAL01000028.1, forward strand.
GGCGCGGACGACTATCTTGCAAAGCCCTTCGGCATGATGGAGATGGCCTCGCGCGTGCGCGCGGTGCTGCGCCGCAGCGGAAAGGCGACGGATGTGAAGCCACAGCTTGTGCGTATAGGCGGACTTGAGATGAACCTTTCGGAGCACACCGTCACCGCCGACGGACGCCGCGTGCAGCTCACGCTCAAGGAATATGAGATGCTGCACACATTCATGACCAGCCCCGGACGTGCATTCACTCGTGAGCAGCTGCTGTCCTCTGTCTGGTGCGAGGACTTTTTGGGCGAAACACGCACGGTGGATGTCCACGTCGGCACACTGCGGCAGAAGCTCGGCAGGTGCGGCTCGTATATCCGCACGGTGCGCGGCGTAGGCTACCGAATGGAGGAGTAGAGCATGACGAAGCGTATTTTTCGCTCGATCTTCACGGTTGCCGCCGTCATTCTTCTGGCGTCGTTCGTGCTGATAACAGGCGTACTGTACGAGTACTTTTCAAATAAGCAGATGGATCAGCTTAACATGCAGACCCATCTCGCCGCACAGGGCATTGAGTCTGCCGGCGAGGAATACTTTTCCGATATGGACATATCGGGATGCCGCCTCACATGGATCGCCGCCGACGGCACTGTGCTGTACGACAGCCGTGCCGATCAGTCGAGCATGGAAAACCACGCCGACCGCGAGGAGGTACATCAGGCTCTCAAAACCGGTCACGGCGAGAGCATGAGATACTCGACAACGCTCATGGAGCGTCAGCTCTATTCGGCTGACCGCCTGTCCGACGGCACGGTCGTGCGCATTTCCGACATGCAGTATACGCCGCTGACGCTTATTCTCGGCATGATACAGCCCGTGGCAATCATCGCCCTTCTTGCGCTGCTGCTGTCGCTGCTTCTGGCCTCACGCATGGCAAAGCGCATCGTCAAGCCCTTAAACGAGATGAGCCTTGACGACGCGGAGAGGATCAATACCTACCCCGAGCTCGCTCCGCTGACCGACAAGCTCAAGAGCCAGCAGAATCAGCTTCGCGAGCAGGAAAAGGAGCTGCGGCGCCGCCGCGACGAGTTTGACGCAGCAACCGGCAGTATGACCGAGGGGCTTGTCCTGCTCAATGAGCAGGGCAGCGTCCTGAGTATAAACAAGGCTGCGACAAAGGCTCTGGATATAGGCCGCTACTGCATAGGTAAGGACATCCGTGAGCTCAGCGCGGAGCCTCCGCTGCGCGAGACTGTAGAAAAGGCGCTCGGCGGCGCGCACGGCGAAGAGCACATAACCCTCGGCGGCGTGAGCTACAGGCTGTATGCAAGCCCCGTAATGTCCGGCAACAGGGTCGCGGGCGCCGCGCTTCTGATGCTCGATACGACCGAAAAGGAAAAGGCCGAGCAGTTGCGGCGCGAGTTCTCCGCGAACGTTTCGCATGAGCTGAAAACGCCGCTGCACACCATATCCGGCTGCGCGGAGCTTTTAGCCAACGGCATCGTAAAGCCCGAAGACGTGCCTAATTTTCTCAGTCAGATTCAGTCAGAGTCAAAGCGCATGATCGCGCTTATAGATGACATCATAAAGCTTTCGCACCTGGACGAGGACGCAGAGGATATGCAGCGCGAGGACGTCGATCTTTTAGCCGTCGCAAGGAGCGAGACCGCTAATCTCGATCAGGCCGCCGAAGCTGCAGGCGTCGAGCTCACGGTCTCCGGCGAGAGTGCCGTCATAAACGGCATACCTCAGCTGCTGGCCGCGATAGTTCATAATCTCTGTGAGAATGCGATAAAATACAACCGCCCCGGCGGCTTTGCCCGCGTGAACGTGCGGCATGAGGGCGAAAGGGTTCTGCTTACCGTCGAGGATAACGGCATCGGCATACCGCCCGAGCAGCAGGAGCGCATCTTCGAGCGCTTCTACCGTGTGGACAAGAGCCACTCAAAGGAGGTCGGCGGAACGGGTCTCGGCCTTTCGATAGTCAAGCACGCCGCCGCCCTGCACAACGCGAAAATTTCAGTTGGCTCCGCCCCCGGCAAGGGAACAATCATCACCCTCGTTTTTTGAAGGAGCACTGATGCTTTGCTCTGCGGCGATCACCAGTTTTTCTACGCGGTTTCCGGTCGGACTGACGCAGGAAACGTATCGGTACAATGTAAAAACGCATATGAAAAAGGAGTGCAGAAAAAATCTGCACTCCTTTTTTGAATCTGTGCGTCTTTAAAAAGCGTCGCAGTCGTCGAAATCGAGGAGAGTGGGGTCGATAGGGGTCTCGCGCAGGACGCTCTGCATGTACTGATTGACCTGGCGGCGCATATCGCGGCGCGAGATCGTGCGCGGATCCATGAGATCCTGCTGTACCCAGATGAAGTTTATGTTTCGCTCGCGTGCCTGCTCGTCGAAAATACCCTGGAGGCCGTCCATGCCCTTGCAGGATATCTGATCATACATGATGATGGTATCGACGTTGTACTCCTCGGCCACGCGCCACATCTCGTCGACTGCGTTTTTGTAGCCGCCCTTGGTGTGCTTGCGCATGGTCGCGCGCTGATATGTAAGGGCGACGCCCCTGAGCATTGTCTCGGGCGTGGAGGTGTCGATGATGACCTGGGAGATGTGCGTTTCCATGTCCATGACGGATACGATGCCCCAGCACTGCTCGAGCCAGTTGGAGAAGTTGGTGTAGTAGTTTGCCGGGCATGACCAGACGAGAGCCTTGTGACGCATCTCGGCCGAGCAGGGAAGACGCTTTTCGTAAGCGTCGGTCATGAGCTTATGCACCTTTTTGTCGGCCTTGTTGAAGCGCTGATCCATGCCGCCGTGCAGATGGTAGGTGTACATGCGGTACAGCCACGGAGTCGGACCCGTCACCTGCGGGTAGTCGGTTCGGTTTATCTCCCAAAGGTCAAGGTGGAAGCGCGTTACCTCGTTGTAGCTCTCAAGCGCCCTGGCAAACGCGTCCCAGTCGAACTTCTCGCCGGTGTGATCCTCGATGAATTTTATGCAGCCGCGCAGCTCCTCGACGGCGTATTCCTGCGCGTCAACGTCGTCGTTATAGCGCAGCGGAACACCGAGGCAGTAGGTCGGAAGCTTGAAGTAGCGGTCCTGGAACGAGGTGGTCATGATGCTGCCGTCGCAGGGCATGTTGCAGGCGATGAAGCATTTGCCGAAGATCGGGAAATCGCCCTCCGCGGCTACGCCGGCCTCGGCCGACGGCAGGGGACACACGTCCGCGGGAACGCCGAAGTTTTCTATAGCGTCGAGATACACCGGCGGAAGCTGCTGGTTTATCATCGAGGACAGGAAGATGGGGATAGTCTGCACCGGGATGCCGATAAGGTTCGGGAAGCCTGCCATGAGCTCGGTCGGAACGAGCTCGTCAAAGCAGACGATACGGTCTGCAAGCGATTTTTTCCCGCCGATGTTTTGGTCTGCGTCAAAGCTGCCGGCAATGATATCGATGGTGTGCTTTATGATGATGTCGTACAGCATATGGCCAGCCCTGAGCTGCACACCGCGCATGCCCTCGAGCTGGCGGTCGATAAACTGCGGCAGCGTAAGGTACGTCAGCATCCAGCGGTAGCGGAATATGCCCTTGACGACCTGAACAGGCGAGCGGAGAACGAATTTAATCATATCCTTCCACATGACGCACCACCAGCCGTAGTCAACGAGCGTGTCCTTTATGCCGCGCCACTCACGCCATCGGCGAACGCCGGTCTTGTCTATGTAGGTAAGACCAAGGTTTCTCGGTTTTTCTGCCATGTCAGCGCCCTCCCTTATGTATCTGTTTTATCTCAAGGCTTTCAACAAACGCCTGAACGCGTGTGCGGAGCTGGCCGGAGGCGTTGCCGGTGTACTCCCTGTCAACGCAGACAGTGGGGTAATTGTACAGCTCCGTCATGACGTGCGAGGCAAGCGCCCTCTCATAGCCCCAGAACTCGCAGAACTTCATCTGCTCATAGATTATGCCCTGGGCGCCGAAGTCCCTTGCAAGCCTGTCGACAAAATCGTAGCGGCCGTGCACCTTGTCCTGCGACATGTAGCGCGGGCACTGGCTCGTTTCCTGATAAAAGCGGCAGATCTGATCAAGCGCGGGCTCGTCGTCGGTGAGAGCGATCTCCTGCCTTCCGGGGAAGGAGCCGAAGCAGAAGCGGTCGGCTACTATGAGCGCGCCCGATTGCTCGACCGTGCGCGTGAAGTCAAGATCGTCTATCTCGCTTCCGACAACTACGACGCGTGCGCGGTGCGCGCATTTTTCGTCGGGAATGCGCGCCTTGACCTCCTCGAGCGTCTCGCGCAGCCTGTCGATTATCAGATACTTCGGGCAGCAGTAGGAAACAAGGCACAGAACGTGAAACTCATAGCCGGTGATCGGGGGATTGGGCAGCTTGCGGTATTCGCCGATCTCGGTGATGATGCGGCAGAGCTCGTTGTGCTCTGCAACGGCGCGGCGGATGGCGGCGTCGGAGATATCCGTGCCGTATCTCTCGTGCAGCGGCTCGAGGACTTTTTTCTGAATCTGGTTTTTGTAGTGCGCAACGCCGTGGGGCGTGACCTTGAACGGCACATCGATGAACGAGACGAAAAACTTGTCGTTTTTAACGAGATTTAAAAGCTCAAAATGTTCGAGCGTGCGATTCATCTCAGTGCAGGTCTCGCCGCCTGCCAGTGCCGACAGGAAATTATATCCGCCCTCGATGCCCCGCTCGACAAGCGCCTTTGCATAGCCGCACAGATAGTTTGTCATGTAGTAGGTCGATATCTCCAGCGAACCCGTGCGCGGAGCTCTCATTCGGACGGAAAAGCAGTTGTCGAGGTTGAGCAAAACCTCCGGCATGTGATAGCAGGTGTAGCCCACCGCCTTCTTTCCCTCCGACACTGCCTGCATGACGAGCTCGTTCCCGGCCTCGTCGAGCAGCTGCTCGAAGTAGATAAGGTGCTTCAGATCTTTCATTGTCCCCTCCCAGATATATTAGTTCGTTTATCTTTTGTCATTGCATTTAGTATATTATGCCTGAAGCTCCGTGTCAATACAAGATAGCTCAAGCTGCAAATTCTTTGACAGCGGACAGACTATGGTTTATTATATACTATAATAAATATACAGACCTTTGGAGGATGAAAATATGAGCAAAAAGGAGCTTGCCGCGCAGTACCATGCCTCGGGCTGCAACTGCGCTATGGCTGTCGGCTGCGCCTTCTGCGACAGGGCCGGCGTGGATGAAGACGAGATGAAGGCGCTCGTGCGCCGCTACGGCGGCGGTGCTTTCAAATACTGCGGTGCGCTGCTGGGTGCGGTGGCTGCGATGAATATGGCAAGGGGTCAGCGCAATGACGACGATCCTGCCTCGCTCGACGGGGCCGCGTCGGACAAGGCAGCCCGGCTTTTGCGCGAGTTTGAAGCCAAAAACGGCTCTGTTTTCTGCCGCGAATTAAAGGGCAGGGACACGGGCATAGTTCTGCGCTCCTGCCGCGGCTGCGTCGAGGATGCCGCCGAGCTTGCCGAGAAGCTTTTTGAGGAAGATTAAATGTATCGTATCTACATCGTAGAGGATGACCAGGGTATAGCCGAGGGGATAAAGCAGCAGGCCGCATCCTGGGGGCTTGAGGTCAGATGTACGGATAATTTCCGCGACGTTATGGGCGAGTTTGCCGAGTTTTCGCCGCACCTTGTGCTTTTGGATATTACCCTGCCGTTTTTTAACGGCTATCACTGGTGCAGCGCCATACGTGCCGTGTCCAAGGTGCCGATAATCTTCATATCCTCGGCGGCGGACAGCATGAATATCGTAATGGCCATGAGCATGGGCGCTGACGATTTCATTGCAAAGCCTTTCGACGGCGGCGTTCTTATGGCCAAGATTCAGGCGCTGCTGCGCCGAAGCTATGATTTTGCGCCGGGCATGCCCATAATCGAGCACCGCGGCGCTATGCTCAACACCGGCGACAATTCGCTTTCCTACAACGGGAAGAGCATAACGCTGACCAAAAATGAGTACCGTATTCTGCTGTGCCTTATGCGCAATCGCGGCAAGGTCGTCAGCCGGGAAAAGCTAATGGAAAAGCTGTGGGAGACCGACAGCTTCGTTGATGAAAACACCCTGACCGTAAACGTCGGCAGACTGAGAAAGAAGCTCGACACCGCGGGGCTCAACGGCTTTATCACAACGAAGTTCGGCGTGGGCTATATCGTGGAGTGAAGCTGAAATGAAGCTGTTTTTTGCGTATCTTAAGGAGCATGTGCGCCTCATTGCCGCGTTTGTGCTCGCCGCCGTGATATTCGCGGTGAGCTTTGCGCTGTACGAGCTGCCGCTTTCGGCGGTCGCGTACCCGGCGGCGCTGTGCCTCGTGCCGGCGCTGGTCTTTGCGATAATTGATTTTTATCGGGTAAAGCGCCGCCACGCGGAGTTTTTATCGCTCACGGAGATCACCGCGGCAGAGGAGAAGCTGCTGCCGCCCGTGCGGAGCATCGACGATGCCGACTACAGGCGCATAATCGCGCTTCTGGCCGACAGCCGCGAGGAAATAAGCCGTGCCTCTCACCGCCGATGGAGCGATATGATCGATTACTACACCGTCTGGGTTCATCAGATTAAAACACCGATCGCGTCCATGCGTCTGACGCTGCAAAGCTCCGACTCACCACAGTCGCGCCGCCTTTCGTCCGATCTCGGCCGCATTGAGCACTATGTCGAGATGGCGCTGGTGTACCTGCGGCTCGATTCCGAGAGCAGCGACTATGTCATACGCGAGTTCGAGCTCGATCCGCTCATTCGCCGCTCGGTGAAGAAATTTGCCGGAGATTTTATAACAAAGCACCTTAGCCTTGAGCTCATGCCGACCGAGGCAAGAGTCATAAGCGACGAGAAATGGCTGGCCTTCGTAATTGAGCAGATACTTTCAAATTCGCTCAAATACACCCGCGAAGGCAGCGTAAGGATATATATGACCGGCTCAAAGACCCTCTGCATCCGCGATACCGGCATCGGCATTGCGCCCGAGGATCTGCCGCGCATCTTCGAAAAGGGCTACACCGGCCGCACGGGCCGCAGCGATATGCGTGCAAGCGGCCTCGGCCTGTATCTGTGCCGCTGCGTGTGCAATAAGCTGGGGCACGGCATATCCGCCGTCTCCGCTCCGGATGAAGGCACGGAGATACGCATTGACCTGAGCAGCTATAATTTGGAGCCGAATTGATATTAGCCGATAGCGGATAGCCCAATGTGTGCGGCTGTGCCGCACACCTCAATTATTCATCATTCATTCGCAGGCGCAGCCTGCACTGCCGGATTCACGCAAAAAACGTATAAGGAGTGCGCTGAAGCGCAATCGAAAAAATGATTATAGATGGGAAAAAGCTTTCAGAGAAGATCTGTGCACAGGTCAGAGCCGAGACGGAAATAATGCAACGCAGACCGTGCCTCGCGGCGGTGCTCGTCGGCGAGGACCCGGCATCGCGGATATATGTGCGCAATAAGGAGAGCGACTGCGTAAAATGCGGCATCGACAGCCGAAGATACGACCTGCCGGACACCGTTTCGGAGGCAGAGCTTTTAGCACTGATAGCTGATCTTAACCGTGACAACGCGGTAGACGGCATTCTGGTGCAGCTTCCGCTGCCGGAGCATATATCCGAGCGCAAGGTCATAAACGCCGTCGCGCCGGAAAAGGACGTTGACGCGTTCCACCCGATAAACGTCGGCCGAATGGTGACCGGCGAGGGTATCCTTATGCCGTGCACACCGGCGGGCATCATGGCCATGCTGCGCGAATACGGCATCTCGCCCGACGGAAAGCACTGCGTCATCGTCGGCCGCAGCAATATCGTCGGCCGCCCGATGGGGATGATGCTTTTAAACGCCGACGCGACGGTGACCTACTGCCACCGGCATACGAGGGATCTCGCGTCGATGACAAGGCAGGCAGATATACTCATAGTCGCCGCAGGCTCGCCGCGCCTTATCACCGGTGACATGGTAAAGGACGGCGCCGTCGTCATCGATGTGGCCATGAACCGCGATCCCGAGACGGGGAGATTTTTCGGCGACGTTTGCTTTGACGAGGTCGAGAAGAAGGCGGGCTTCATAACGCCCGTGCCCGGCGGCGTCGGGCCGATGACCCGTGCACAGCTTATGAAAAACATCCTCGCCGCGGCGAAGGGCAGGGAGACGAAAAATGGATGACGGAAAAAGACTTTACGGAGTCGACCTGTTCAAGGCGCTGTCCATGCTCCTCGTGGTCGCGCTGCATATAAACACCGTCGGCGGCGCCCTTGAGGGCAGCGCGGCAGGCTCCGTGCAGTGGTGGATAGCTGACTTTGTGCAGATAGCAGCTTACTGCTGCGTTGACTGCTTTGCGCTGGCGACGGGCTTTCTCATGGCCGGGCGGAGATTTCGGCCCGGACGGATAGTTTCGCTGTGGCTCCAGGTAGCATTCTACTCTGTCGTCACGGCGATTGCGTGGTACTTCACCGTGCCGGGGAAGATAGACCTGAAATACATAGTCTCGTCCTTTTTTCCCGTGCTTACGTCAAAATACTGGTACTTCACCGCGTACTTTGTCCTGTTTTTCTTCACTCCGTTTCTCAATGCCATGCTGAGGGCGCTTGATACTCACGGCAGAAAAATGCTGCTTGCGGCGATATTCGTTTTCCTTTCGCTGCTGCCTACGTTCAGACCTCTGAGTGTTATTCCGCTTTCGGGCGGCTACTGCTTTTTCTGGCTTGCGGCGCTGTATCTCATCGGCGGCTGCGTGAAGCTGGACGGGCTTTATGAGAAAGCAAGCGGGAAATTTTTCGTGCTTGCATATTTCGCCTCTGTTGCGCTTATGCTGCTCTGGCAGGCGGTATTCGGAGCGGATAATGTGCTCCTTATCAGCTATCTGTCGCCCACGGTGCTGCTGTGTGCAGCTGCACTGCTGTGCGCGTTCTGCCGACTGCGCGTTCCCGATAAGCTAACGGGCGCGGCAAAGCTTTTGAGCACGACCTCCTTCGGCGTCTACCTGATTCATATAAGCCCCTTTATCCTGAGCACATACCTTGCCGGAGGCTTTGCCTTCATCGGCAGCATGAACGCATTGCTCGTGCTCCCCTGTGAGCTCGGCTGCGCCCTGGCGATATACGCCGTGTGTACGCTTACAGAATACCTGCGTCAAAGGCTGTTTAAGCTTTGCCGAATAGACCGCCTCGCCGCCGCCGTGTCGGACAGGCTGGACAGCCTCAGCAGCGCCGTCGGCGGCGCCCCTGCGAATAGATTTTAGTGCAGACAGTTCCGTGTCAAACGGAATGGGCAGGCCATTCCCTGCATGGTGCGGCGCAATGCCGTAAAGCGGCGGTTTTCCGGTTCAGTCAGTACCCTCGATACCGGGCCGCCGCAAAAACTTCACCGCACTCACGGGAGGCGGCAGTTTTCCGGTTTAGTCAGTACCCTCGATACCGGGCCGCCGCAAAAACTTCACCGCACTCACGGGAGGCGGCAGTTTTCCGGTTTAGCCGGCAGCTTCGATACCGGGCTGCCGCAAAAACTTCACCGCACTCACGGGAGGCGGCAGTTTTCCGGTTTAGTCGGCAGCTTCGATACCGGGCTGCCGCAAAAACTTCACCGCACTCACGGGAGGCGGCAGTCTTCCGGTTTAGTCAGTACCCTCGATACCGGGCTGCCGCAATAAACGTATTAGTAGATGCCCCGATGCGCCACTAAAAAAGAGCAGGCCGATGAAAACCGGCCTGCAAAACAGGGTTGTGGGATAAAGATATGAGCCGCGGCCTTGCTTTGCAAGACCTATTGGATAAGCTGTGCTTAGATAATACAACGCGCCCCGGCCCTTGTAAAGAGCGAAGAAAAACTACTTTTGTCGAACGGAAATTTTTTCGCAAATAATCCTCTGCTGTTTGGGAATACTGAGTGGGAAAGGAGTGTTTGCAAGTGATAATCGACCGTATCGCACTTATTCTGACCATAATCGGCGGCATCAACTGGGGCAGTATCGGACTGTTCGGCTTCGATATCGTAGCTTGGATCTGCGGCGGACAGACGGCGCCCGTAAGTCGAGTAATATACACGCTCGTGGGGCTCGCGGCGCTTTGGTGCATCTCGCTGATCTTTCGCCGCGACGCGCTTCCCGATGAGGCGTGATTGCTGAATTTAAAGCTCGTGCTCACTTTGCCGGAGTGCGAGCTTTTTCATAGCTGACCGGAGATCAACTCATGCCGGCTATAATCAATGCGCTTATAAAATGATGCCGCGTTCGCGGACGAATTCGTTAAACTTTTCGGTGATATAGACCTGCGCGTCAAGTCCGCGTCCGGCTTTTATGAGAGAAACGATGTGCTCGCTCTGCTCGATGAGTCCCTCAAGCCCCCAGTGCCCGGCACAGTGCCTCCAAAGCCCCTGCGATATTTCGGCAAAGGAGTTCATAATCAGGATGAACACCTCGTTGCCGCTGAGCCGGCAGATAAGATAGTGAAAGTCCTTGGTCATCGTTCCGAGCTCGTCGGCGCTGAGACCCCGGCCGCGCACGGCCCTGAAGCGCTCGATGTAATCCTCGAGAACACGGATATCCTCGCCGGTGTGTGAGGCCGCGAGCCGGATGAGAGCGCCGCCCTCGATGGCGTTTCGCGTCTCGACCAGTGCAACAATGCGCTCTCGCGTCATGTGCTGCTCGCCCGAGCGTAATATCTCGTGCAGAGTGTCGTAGTTGCCGCTCGCTATATAGTCGGCAACATATGTCCCGTGGCGCGGGACGATATGGAGAAAGCCCGTGCGCTCAAGATCCTTTATCGCAAGATGGATTGCCGACTGATTTAATCCCGTGCGCTCGGAAAGCCCGCGCTCGGACGGAAGCTTCTGCCCCGGCGTGAGCTCGCCCGTGAGTATTTTTGATTTTATGTTATCAAAGAAGCATTCCTTCGCCGAGGGGATGCTAATTTTTTTAAATGGCATAATTGTTACCGCCTTGAAAAAAAGACTGTGATTGATTAATCACCATCACGGGCGTATTATGCAGTATTTTTTCGCTGTTGTCAAGATTTCACGCTGCCTGAGCGCCTGTTTTTCATTGACACAAAAATGCCCATGTGATAATATTCAATCGTGATTATTCACGATTTCGGAGTGTGAGAAAAAATTTACCTATATAGAATTAAGAGGATATAGAGGAGGATACCATGAAAGATCTGAAGCACCTCATTTACTTTGAAGACCTGCTGTCCGAGGCGAATAACGAGCTTGTCAAGCAGGCCTCCGGGGAGGGGAAGCTTGCGCTGGGCTACACCTGCTATTTTGTCCCCGAGGTACTGCTGAATCTCGGCGGCTGCTTCTCGGTACGCCTGCGTGCGCCGGGAACAAGCAACACCGACATCGGCACATATTACATGACCAACAAAACCTGCCCGTTTACGCGCAGCATTCTCGAGCGAAGCATGGAGGGAGGGTACAACTTCCTGTCGGCCATGTTCTCGTCCGAGACCTGCCAGATGATGCACCGTGCGCATGAGTACTTTGACATCATGGGGCTCGTCAGGGAGCAGAATCCGAAGTTTTTCATGAGTATGATGGACGTACCCTTTGTCACCACAAGGGCGGCATATGAGCACTATGAAAATCAGCTTCGCAAGTACATACTCAAGCCCTTGTCCGAGGTCTACGGAGTGGATGTTTCAGACGAGGCTATACGAAAAGCAATAAGCGAGCACAATGAGCTCTGCCGCATAATCACCGAGCTCGGAGAATATCGCAGGCTCCCCAATCCGCCGATCACAAGCTACGAGTTTCATGTCATCCAGCTCGTTTCCGAGTGCTGCCCGCAGTATCTCGTCCTTGACAGGCTCGAGGAGACGCTCAAGGAAGTCAGAAAGCGCAAGGTAGATCCCAAGCCCGGCTACCGCGCACGCATAGTCGTGACGGGCTCGGAGGTCGACGATCCGGCGTTCACAAAGCTTTTGGAGGACTGCGGCGCATATGTCGTGGCCGACCGCTACTGCTACGGCTCGCTGCCCGGCAGGGAGGAGATCGAGCTGCGCGAGGGCGAGAGCGCATTGACCGCCGTTGCGAGGCACTATCTTTCAACAAGCGAGTGCCCGCGCTTCATGAACAAGGAAAAGCAGCTCCAGCGCCGCAGCTACCTGAAGCAGCTTGTAAACGACTACGACGCCGACGGCGTTCTGTATCTCCAGATGAAGTTCTGCGAGTTCTGGAGCTACGAGCGCGTCATGGGCGTGCACGATATGAACGAGGTCGAGGGCATCCCCTGTATCGGCGTCGAGAAGGAATATACGATGGCCTCGGCAGGTCAGCTGCGCACCAGATTCCAGGCCTTTGTCGAAAGCATCGAGATAAAGAAGCTCCAGGGAGGTAAAATGTGATGGCAAACGAAGCAAAACGCTTTTACAAGGGAAGCGGCATCGCAAAGCACCGCGAGTGGCGCGGACTGAAGGACACCTTCTATGATTACGTACAGTGGGCGATAAATCTCGGCATACTGGCAAAGTTCATCACCATTTCTCCCGTGCGCATTGTCAAGGGATTGTTTGAGTACCGCTGGTTCGGCGGTTACATCGGCGCGCTGCACATGATAGATAAGTGCACCGCCGGCATGCGCGGCCCCGCGCTGCGCGTATCACATACGCAGATGCACGCCATCATGAAGGGTACGACCGGCATGATAGGAAACAGCATGAAGGGCGACCGACGCTTCGGCGATACCGAATACGCAAACAGGTTCGTCATGCTCGAGCAGACCATGTGCCCCGAGATAGTCGCGGGCTTCCCGAACCTCAAGGCTCTGCCGCTCGAGGTCCTGCAGGGACTTCTGGGCACCTACATGGATCAGAACCTCGCCCCGTTTTACATGGACATTATGGAAAGCGTCGGCCTGCCGGCGGACTCCTGCCGCCTGAGCGCAAACGCCGCCGGCGTTGCAATAAACGACGACTACCCGCAGACCGGCGCATGCCTTGTAACAAACAACATGCCCTGCGACTCATCCACCATGAACAGCCAGCTCATCGAGCGACGCATCACCATTCCCACGACCGTTGCGGGCATCCCCATGCGCTGGGAGGATCCCGACACAGACAAGTATGCCCTCGCGCAGATGAAGGAGGTAATAAAGTTCATCGAGGAGACGACCGGCGAAAAGTTCGATAAGGACGCGTTCTTCAAGGTCATGAAGCAGCACAATAAAGAGGTGCGCAACGAGTTTGAGGTCTGGGAGTACGCAAAAACAAAGTACACGGCCTTCGGACATGTCATTTCGCCGCTGTTCCACGCATTCTACTTCACCTTCTCCGGCGGCAGCATGCCATATATCGACAAGACTGCGAAGAAGGCGCTCAGGATCGCACAGAAGGCTTATAAAAACAAGATCGTCAGCTTCGATAAGGCGCGCCACCGTATGATAACCTGGGGCGGCCCCGGCTGCTACTACATTGACTTTAACACATGGACATACAATTGCTGGGGCGTTCTCGTCGCCGCGCAGATGGATATGTTCTCCGGAAATGTTATCATAAGCGAGGATAACCTCGATCAGGCGCTCATTGACATTGCTCACAACTACGAGCGCGGCGTAATGCGCCGCCACCTCACCGGCGGATATCAGCATCTGCTTGAGGTCTGGGACGAGGCTGAGAAGTTCAACTGTGATATCGTCCTCGTGTACGACGATATAACCTGCAAGGGCGCGATGGGTCTTGCCGGCGTTGTGAACGATCAGGCCAAGGACAAGAACAAGCACCTCGTCTGGGTGCAGAACGATATGTTCGACCACCGTACCATAAGCCGCAACGAGATGCGCAGGCAGTTTTCCGAGTACATGACCGCCGTCATGCAGGAGGAGCCCCTCGACGCGAGCCTCGTGGACTTTGACGATTACGAAGGATGGTAATTAACATGAAAAAGAAGCTTCTTATCGGCACGCTGAGCATCATCCCCCTGAGTATGCTCATTTACTGGTTCAATCTCGACAACAAGCTGCTGTACTACGGCGTCCGCCCGATACTCAACAAGGTATATGATTCGCAAAAGCGCAATGTAAAGCTGTGATTTTTTAGTGGCGCATTGACGCGCCTGCGGATACGTTTATTGCGTCAGCCCGGTGTCGAGAGTGCGGAGAAAACCGTTTTTGCCTCGCGCCGCGTAACTGCGCTCCTTGTCTTCCACTTTGAGGGGAATGTGTGCGGCTTTGCCGCACGGATGAGGTGGAATTCAATCCGTTTGCCGTCAGGCAAACACATATAAAAATATTGACTGCAAGTTTCTGCTATGATATACTGACTCTTAATTTACCGGGCTATACGCCTTGAATGGAGAGTGTTAGATCCGAAATGGACGATGCCAGTCGATTATCGCTGATAGTCGTAATTTTACTCATCCTGTGCGCCGCGTACTTTGCGGTCGCGGAGACCTCCTTTGCCTCGGTCTCTCGCGTCAGGATCAAGGTCCGTGCCGAGCGCGGCGAGGCAAAAGCAATCCGGGCACTGAAGGTGCTCGACAACTTTGACCTTGCGATAACGAGCATACTCATATGCACGAATATCGTGCATCTTTCCGCGGCGAGCATAGCCACGCTTGCCGTTACGCGCATGTTTCCGGGCGTGAGCGGCGCAGTTACGATCAGCACCTTTGTGATGACGATGGTCGTGTTCTTCGCGGGCGAAATGCTGCCTAAGAGCATTGCAAAAAAATACAGTGAGCGGCTGTCGCTTTCCGTTGCCGGGTCACTGTGGTTTTTCATGACGATCCTCAAGCCGCTGGCGCAGCTGCTGACGGCGATAGGAAACGCTGCCGCGCGCCTTGCCAAGGCCGATCCGCAGATATCCGTCACGGAGGACGAGATATACGATATCATAGAGGACATGACCGAGGAGGGCAGTCTTGATGAGGAGCGCGGCGAGCTTATAAGCTCGGCGCTGCAGTTTGCCGAGACGACGGTAGAGAGCATACTGACCTCACGCGTGGACATAGTTGCGCTTGATATTGAGGACTCGCTCGACGAGATGCTCACGACCATCAAGGCTGAGACACACAGCCGCCTGCCGGT
The DNA here is from genome assembly GCA_900545805.1 of uncultured Eubacteriales bacterium. Lineage (GTDB taxonomy): Bacteria > Bacillota > Clostridia > Oscillospirales > Oscillospiraceae > F23-B02. The sequence continues at coordinate 18,715 of URAL01000028.1, forward strand.
ATATGAGGACAGCATCGACAATATAATCGGCATACTGTCTATAAGAAAATTTATAAAGACCTATCTGCGCGAGGGCGAGAATATGGACGTCCGTGCGCTTTTGGATGAGCCGTACTTCATCCACGGCAGCACGAACATTGACGGGCTGCTTCCGGTGATGAGCAAAAAGCGGCTCAATATGGCCGTGGTCACGGATAACTATGGCGGCACGCTCGGCATAGTGACGGTCGAGGATATCCTTGAGGAGCTCGTCGGAGAGATATGGGACGAGGACGACGTTGTCGAGGAACCGTACATAGCCTTACCCGACGGAGGCTGGGACTGCACAGCCGAAATGACCGTCAGCGATGTGTTTGAGCTTCTGGAGCTCGACGGGGACGACGATGACGAGTTTACAAATAAGCTCCTGGGCGAGTGGGCCTATGAGCAGTTCGACGCTATTCCCTCGGTCGGTGACAGCTTTGAATACGAAAACGTCGGCGTGACCGTGTCGGAGATGCGCAATAACAGAATACTGCGGCTGAGGGTGTGCCTCACCGACAAGGGAGGTGAGGAGAAATGACCTGGACTTATGTCTGCGGAATCATCATCTGCATCATCTTTTCGAACATCTTCTCCTCGGCCGAGATGGCATACTCCTCCTGCAACCGCATGAGGCTTGAAAACGCACGTGACGGCGGCTCGAAGCGTGCGGGCGTCGCCGTCAAGATCGTCGACCACTTTGACGATTCGCTCTCGGCGATACTCATCGGCAACAACCTTGCCAATATCGCAAACTCCGCACTCGGCTCGCTGCTGGTGCTGGAGCTGTGCAACGGCGACGACAGCTATGCATGGGTATCGACCCTTGTGATAACCGTGCTTGTCATCATCTTCGGCGAAACCATCCCGAAGATCGTCGCCAAGGGCAGCGCAAACCGTCTGGCTCTTACCTATGCATACTTCGTGCGCGCTCTGACGATCATATTCATGCCGCTTATACGCCTCGTCGTCGGACTGATAAAGCTGCTGACGCTGGGACTCAAGGGCGAGCAGGACGATACAGACGAGGAGGCCGCCGTTGAGGAGCTTTCCTCCATAATCGAGACCGCCGAGGACGAGGACGTCCTTGATGAGGATCGCTCCGAGCTCGTGCAGGCCGCGATAGATTTCTCCGACATCATGGCCTCCGAGGTCATGACTGCGCGCGTCGACGTCGTCGCGCTGGACATTGACGAGGACATGTCCGAGACGCTCGAGATCATCGAAAACGCGCCGTTTTCCCGTATCCCCGTGTATGAGGACAGCATCGATAACGTGATCGGCGTTCTGTATCTCAACCATTTTCTCAAGGCGCTGGCAGGCGACGAAAAGCCCGATATACGCAGCCTTCTTATGCCGCCGTGCTACATCTACAAGACTATGAAGCTCCCTGCTGTGCTCACGGAGCTGAGAAAGGCCAAGCAGCATCTGGCCATCGTCACCGACGAATACGGCGGAACGCTCGGCATTCTCTCGATGGAGGATGTTCTCGAGCAGCTCGTGGGCGAGATATGGGACGATACCGACGAGATAAAGGAGGAGATCCTCGAGCGCTCCGACGGCGAGCTTGAGCTTGACGGCGACATGAGCATTTCCGATTTCCTCGACCTCGTGGGCATCCGCGAGCGCGATTTCGACGCCGAGAGTGAGACCGTCGGCGGCTGGACGATCGAGATGTTCGGCTCGTTCCCCTCTGTCGGCGACAGCTTTGATTACGAAAACCTGCATGTCACCGTCCTTGAAATGGACGGACTGAGGGTGGAAAAGGTCCTCGTCGAGAAAAAGCCCGAAGAAGAGCACGACGAGGAATAGAAAAACAGTATGCAAAGACCTCCGGTCACTTGACCGGAGGTCTTTGCGTTATTTCATTTCTTTTATCGGATGCGGTGTTATCCATGGCAAGCCGTCTGTATAATCGCCTCTGTTTCGGAAACACTTCACATGAGGTGTTTCCATGTATATAAGAAAAAAGACGTTTATACTCATCATCACATATCTCACAGCGGCGGTCGTTGCGCTGGGCGCATACACGGCAGTGCACTTCGGCATGGAGGGCAGCTATCGCCGCACGGCCGAATACGGCTACGCGCACGCCTTCGAGGAGGTCGTATATGCCGCGTCGAGCCTGTCGGATTCGCTGCACCGTGCGTCCTACGCGACTGGGGCGGAGCTGTCCGGTCGGCTGTGTGCAGATATATACGGCAGCTGCCTTGCCGCCGAGATGACTATGGCCGCTCTGCCGTTTTCCACGCAGGAGCTCGAACAGACGGCGGCATTTATCGGCGTTGCAGGCGACTATGCGCGAAGCAGGCTCCGGGCATCGGCGCAGTCGGGCTTTGACGATGCCGCACGAGCCGACTTTGCCTCGCTGTACAAGACGGCGGCAGCTTTGACCGAGAAGCTTCACAAGCTGCAAAATGCCGTTAACGACGGAGATGTGCTGCTCGACGAGCCGG
>URAL01000029.1 GCA_900545805.1 uncultured Eubacteriales bacterium
CATTCACTCCCGCGCCGCCGCTTCGCTACCCCTCAAACTCCCCCGCTGCGCGGTCATCTTTCCTCAGCAGCATAGGTTTTTTTGTCAGTCTGAAAAAACACGAACGATTTTCTCGTTCGTGTTTTTTCCATAATTAAAGAAGAGAGGTGTAGATGTGAACAAAAGCCCGCACTGTTCTGATCTTTCCCGGCGGCGTCCTGAACCGCCGCCGGAGGCTTATCACATATTAAGGGAGGCTTTGTGATTTTAATTTACTACTTCCGCGATAGGATTTCAGCTCCAAAACGGCTCTCTCCTGCTCCAAACGGGCAAAACTCACTTGCCGCCACGCATTTTCTCCATATCGGAGACGTGGTTTTTGATCGCATTGAACGATTCGTCGCTTATGATGTGCTCCATCTTGCAAGCGTCCTCGGCAGCGGTCTCGGCTCCTACGCCGAGCATGCGCAGATATCGCGTGAGCAGGGTGTGCCGCTCGTATATCTTCTCTGCGACCTCCTCTCCGGCCTCGGTCAGGCTCAGGTGCCCCAGCTCGTCGGCGACGAGATATCCGCCGCTTTTGAGCAGGCCTACCGCACGGCTGACGCTCGGCTTTGAATAGCCCATGTACTCGCCGACGTCGATGGCGCGCACATCCTTGTATTTTTGCGACAAGACGTATATCGTCTCAAGATACATCTCGCCGGATTCCTGTAAAGTCATTTGTTCCTTCTCCGTGTTTACTGTAATTTAAAATGAATGATATCACATTGCTTTTATTAATTCAAGCAATTGCGCACATTATTCTTAATCCCTATAAAAACGATGTGATATTATGCACAATTAGTTAGCTTATGCTAACCGTCGAAATTGTGCAAACATACAAACCTTGCGTCAGGGACTTGACAAAGGGGGAAACTGTGCTATTATTCAGGCAGTTAGCGAGAGCTAACTTAAATTCACCCCCGCGGTTAGCGTGTGCTAATCAAATGGAGAAAGGATATATGCAATGATGCCTTTAACATTGGCGGCGGTCGGCGAGGAAAACACGATACAGCGTGTTGCCGGCAAGCCTGAGGTGAAAAAGCACCTCGAAAACCTCGGCTTTGTTGTCGGGGGCGATGTAAAAGTGTTGACTGCCGTTGGCGAGAATGTCATCGTCAAGGTCAAGGAAGCCAGGATCGCCATAAGCGCGGAAATGGCTCAGAAAATATATGTGTGAGGAGCAGAAACATGAAGACTCTGAGAGACGTTAAGATCGGCGAGACCGTAACCGTCAAAAGGCTCCATGGCGAGGGCGCGATAAAGCGCCGCATCATGGACATGGGTATAACCAAGGGCGCTGAGGTCTATGTCCGCAAGGTCGCTCCCCTGGGCGATCCCATCGAGCTCACCGTTCGCGGCTATGAGCTTTCGCTGCGCAAGGCAGATGCAGAAAAGATCGAGGTGGAATAATGGAAAGGAACATTAAAATTGCCCTTGCCGGCAACCCGAACTGCGGCAAGACCACGCTGTTCAACGCGCTGACCGGCTCGAACCAGTTCGTCGGCAACTGGCCCGGCGTAACCGTTGAGAAGAAGGAAGGCAGGCTCAAGAGGTTTGACGGCGTAACGGTCGTTGATCTTCCCGGCATCTACTCGCTCTCCCCGTACACCCTTGAGGAGGTCGTTGCGCGCAACTACCTGCTCGGCGAGCGCCCCGATGCGATACTCAATATCATCGACGGCACAAACCTTGAGCGCAACCTTTATCTGACCACTCAGCTGACCGAGCTCGGCATCCCCGTGGTCGTCGCTGTCAACATGATGGATATCGTCCGCAAAAACGGCGACGTCATCAACATCAAGGAGCTGTCCCGTCAGCTCGGCTGCAAGGTATATGAGATCTCCGCTCTGAAGGGCGACGGCGTTTCCGAGGCCGCCGCGGCGGCGGTAGACGCCGCAAAGAACGGCAAGACCATCCCCATGCACTCGTTCTCGGGCGTTGTCGAGCACGCTATCGCTCACATCGAGGAGGCCGTCCTGCACGAGCTGCCCGAGGAGCAGCAGCGCTGGTACGCGATAAAGATCTTCGAGCACGACGACAAGGTCCTCGCAAGGCTCGCGATAAAGCCCGAGATCATGCAGCACATCGACGCGGATATCAGGGCCGCCGAGGATGAGCTTGACGACGACGCGGAGAGCATCATCACCAACGAGCGCTACATCTACATAGCGTCCATCATCAAGGCCTGCTATAAAAAGAAAAACGTCGGACAGCTCACCGCCTCCGATAAGATAGACAAGGTCGTCACCAACCGCTGGCTGGGTCTGCCCATCTTCGCGGCCGTCATGTTCTTTGTATACTGGGTCGCAATGGTCGCGGTCGGCGCGCCTGCTACCGACTGGGCAAACGACGGCGTATTCGGCGACGGCTGGCACCTGCTCGGCATAGGCTCGGCAGATTACAACGACACAAATGACGAATACACTGCGGCGCTTCAGGCCGTCAGCGCATTCCTCGGCGAGGATATAGACGTTGAAGCGGACGACTTCGACGCCGGCGCACTGCTTGCCGACATGAAGGCCTTCAAGACCACCGACAAGACGGCGACAGTCGATGTCGAGGACGAGGAGACCCTCGCGATAAACACCATGACCGCTTACTACGACACACTCCCCGAAGGAGCCGACAAGCTCGACGATGTCGTTCAGATGACCTATGTCGACGCGGTGGCTTACCTTGAGAAAAACGGCTTTGACGCTCCCGACCCTGCCGACTACGGCGTATGGGTACCGGGCATCCCCGTTCTCGTGGGCGACGGCCTTGACGCTGCAAACGCGGCTCCCTGGCTCAGCGGCCTTATCAACGACGGTATCGTGGCCGGTGTCGGCGCGGTTCTCGGCTTCGTGCCTCAGATGCTCGTTTTGTTCCTTATGCTCGCCTTCCTCGAGGCCTGCGGATACATGGCGCGTATCGCCTTCGTGCTTGACCGTATCTTCCGCAAGTTCGGACTTTCCGGCAAGAGCTTCATCCCCATGCTCATCGGCGTCGGCTGCGGCGTTCCTGGCGTCATGGCCTCCCGTACCATCGAAAACGAGCGTGACCGCCGTATGACGATCATGACCACCACCTTCATCCCCTGCGGCGCAAAGGTGCCGTTCATCGCGATGATCGCCGGCGCACTGTTCGGCGGCAGCGCATGGGTATCCACCTCCGCGTACTTCATCGGCATGGCGGCTATCATCTGCTCGGGCATCATGCTCAAGAAGACAAAGCGCTTTGCCGGCGACCCCGCCCCCTTCGTTATGGAGCTTCCCGCATACCACATGCCCACCCTCGGCAACGTCCTGCGCTCCATGTGGGAGCGCGGCTGGTCCTTCATCAAGAAGGCCGGAACCATCATCCTGCTTTCGACCATCTTCGTATGGTTCACCACCTACTTCGGCTGGGTCGAGGGCAGCTTCCAGATGCTCTCTGAGGATCAGATCGACTCCTCCATCCTCGCAAAGATCGGCAACGCCATAGCGTGGATCTTTGCTCCCCTCGGCTGGGGCAACTGGCAGGCAACCGTCGCTTCCATCACCGGCCTCGTCGCCAAGGAGAACATCGTCGGTACCCTCGGCATCCTCTACGGCGGCGGCGACGGCACCGTCTACCAGGCAATGGCCGCGGCCTTCACCGGCGTGACGGCTTACAGCTTCCTCGTCTTCAACCTTCTGTGCGCTCCCTGCTTTGCGGCCATCGGCGCAATAAAGCGCGAGATGAACAACCGCGGCTGGACCTGGTTCGCGATCGGCTATCAGTGCGGCTTTGCATACGTCATCGCTCTGATGATAAACCAGTTCGGCAGCGCCTTCACCGGCAAGCTGAACATCATCGGTCTGATCGTTGCCGTCGCTCTGCTGGCAGGCATCATCTACATGCTCTTCCGTCCTTACAAGGAGGCTGAGACCCTCAGCACCAAGGAAGCAACCGTAGGTGCAAAATAACAAGCAGCATAACTTGAGAATTTATAAAGGAGGAAAAAGCAATGCTTGAATGGTTGGCTTCCAATCTCGGAACAATACTGATAAGCGCCGGTCTGATCGTCATTGTCGCGCTCATCATCCGGCTGATAGTTAAAGATAAGAAAGCGGGCATATCCTCCTGCGGCGCAAAATGCGGCGGCTGCGGCGCGTGCGCCATGGCGGGCAAATGCCATGACGGTGCGTGCTCCGAAAGCGGCTCCGGCGCCCTCAGGGACGTAAAAGACCTGAAGAAAAAGAACAGTTGATTCTCTGACGGGAGGTGCAGACCCCTGCACCTCCTGCATAAAGCAAAAAGCCCTCGGCTTTTTACTTTATGCAAAACGCCGCATTTTTTGTGAAGCTTACACTTCACGAAAAATCTCGCTGCGCTCATCAAAAAGTCCTGCGGACATTTTTGACGGCTATAATCCAACTTGAGGCGGGCCTTGCCCCCTCAAACTCCCCCGCTGCGCGGTTATCTTTCCTCGGCAGCACAAATTTATTTGCAATCTGACGGGAGGTGCAGACCCCTGCACCTCCCTGTTTTACAAACAGGAGTAAGCGATGACTAACCCAAGGCTTGCGGTCTCCGCCTCGGTGGTTCGATATCTTCTTGCGCTTGACGCACTCAAGAGCTCGGGCGGAATACGAACGATCGATGTGGCGCGGCATCTCAACGTAAAAAAGCCGAGCGCGCACACGATGCTCAACAATTTAAGAGACGCCGGCATTCTGACGAAGGACGAGCTCGGCATAGCGCATCTGACGAGCCGCGGCATGGAGCTTACGAGCCGGTATCGCCGCTATTACTGCGCCGTTGCCTCGGCTCTTGCGCGTACTCTGCCGCCCTCGGCAGACTTTAAAAATGCAGCCTGCACCCTTGTAGCCGAGCTTTCAGAGCAGGTGCTCGAGGAGCTTTGCGCGCAAAGCGGCACGGAAGGACATGCAGTAATGAAAAATCCCGATACGGAGGTCGTTTTATGCAATATGTGATTTTTGCTCTTGTTCTCATCGTTTTTGCCGTCCTTGTCATAAAGGACTACTCGAAAAAGCTGGCCTCCGGCTGCTGCGGCGGCACAGACGCGGAGAAAAAGATAAAGGTCGGGGACAAAAACAGGGCTCACTACCCATATGCCGCGATCCTGACCGTAGACGGCATGATGTGCCCGGCCTGCGAGACGCGCATAGAGAATACCCTCAACGTCATTGACGGCGTCTGGGCTAAGGCAAGCTCGTCCGACGGCAGGGTCGAGGTGCTCATGAAAACGCCCGTGGACGAGGAGGTCTTCCGCAAGGCCGTGAACGAGTCCGGCGTTTACACTCTTATGAAAGCTGAATACCGCGATGCAGAGCAAAGTTAAGAAATATTCAGGTGTCGACGGCAGCTACATCGTCGTAAGCTACGATGTTTTCCCCGGCATCGAGCTTATCTACAACGACATCAGCCTCTATGAGCACGATATTCAGCCCGAGGAGGATAAGACCCTTCTGGAGATACACCACTGCCGCTCCGGGCGAATGGAGTGCCGCATCGGCACGGACTTTTTCTATCTCTCGCCGGGTGATCTGTCGATAAGCCTGTCCGACGGTGCGATATCGCACTCGAGCTTCCCCACGGGCTCTTATGAGGGCGTGACGATACGCATAAACGGCAGGGACGCGCCGCGCTGTCTTTCGTGCCTGCTCGCCGACGTGAATGTCCGGCCCGACGCTCTGCGCGAAAAATTCTGCGCGCACGGTCAGTGCTTTGTCGCACGCTCCTCGGCGGCCGTCGAGCACATTTTTTCCGAGCTGTACAGCGTGCCGGCGAGCATACGCAAGGGCTATTTCAAGGTTAAGATACTTGAGCTCCTGCTGTTTCTGAGCGCAATGGAGCTCGACAGCTCCGCGCTTTCCGAGCGCAGGATATCCAACACCCAGGTCGAGCTTGCCAAGAGCATCGGCGCGTATCTGTCGGCCAATATGGACAGGCGCATAACGCTCGAGGAGCTGTCGCGCACATTCCATATGTCGCAGACTGCGCTGAAGTCCTGCTTCCGCGCAGTCTACGGCGAAAGCGTGTATTCCTATATCCGCACGCAGAAGATGCAGTGCGCCGCGGCGGACCTCAGGCGCTCGGAGATGAGCATCATGGAGATCGCCGGACGCTACGGCTATGATAACGGCAGCAAGTTCGCCAAGGCCTTCCGCGATACCGTCGGCATGAGCCCGACGGAGTATCGAAACGCCGGCTGAGGCGGCTGCAATATAAATAAAAGGAGTATATGACTATGAAATTCCACATTGAAAACACCACGAAGATGTTCGGCTGCGGCCTTCTTTTCGGCACCGCCGGCATCAGGATCCTCAGAAGCCGCGACGCAAAGACCCTGTACACCCACGTCACCGCCGCCGTTCTGCGAGCAAAGGAATCGGTCATGCAGACAGCCGACGATATCCGCTGCGACTGCCGGGATATCTACGCGGGAGCAAAGAACATAAACGAGCGCCGCGCCGAGGAAGAGGCGGCGGCAGTCATTGAAAACGTCGAGGCAGAGTAATGAAATGCAGGATTCTCAGCGAAATTGACGGCAGGATGCGCGTGCGTCTGTGTACGCCGCGCATGACATTAAAGCAGGCCGACATCGTTGAGGAGTATCTCAGCGGTGTCCCCGGCGCAAAAAAGGTCAATGTATACGACCGCAACTGCAACGTCGTCATCGAATATGCAGACCGCGCGGCGGTCGTGTCCGCGCTGGCGCGCTTTTCGTATGACACCTGCGGCATAACGGAGCCCAAACCCACCGGCAGGGAGCTCAACCGCGAATATCAGGACAGGCTCGCGGGCGTTATCATGCGCCGCATTCTAAAAAAGGCGCTCCTGCCCGCACCGTGGCGTGCGGCGATCTGCATCGCAAACAGCGCAAGGTATTTTATCCGCGGCGTGCAGTCGCTGCTTGCCCGCAGGCTCGACGTTGCCGTGCTCGACGCAACGGCGATAACCGTCTCCGCGCTGCGCGGCGATACCGACACCGCGTCGTCTATCATGTTCATGCTCAGGATAGGCGATATCCTTGAGGAGTGGACGCATAAAAAATCCGTTGCCGACCTTGCGCGCACGATGAGCCTGAATGTCGATAAGGTCTGGGTAAAGGCAGGCGATGCGGAGGAGCTTCGTAATATCTCCGACGTAAAGGTCGGCGACGAGGTTATCGTCCGCATGGGCAGCATGATACCCCTTGACGGAAAGATCAAATCGGGCTCGGCGGCCGTAAATCAGGCCTCGATGACCGGCGAGAGCATGCCCGTGCGCAAGGAGGAGGGCAGCTATGTCTACGCCGGAACAGTAGTAGAGGAGGGCAGCTGCGTCATAAGGGTCGAAAAAAGCCTCGGCTCCGGCCGCTACGACAGGATAGTCCGCATGATAGAGGACTCGGAAAAGCTCAAATCGGACGCCGAGTCGCAGGCGTATCACCTTGCAGACAGGCTTGTGCCCTACAGCCTCGGCGCAACGCTGCTCACCTTGCTTATAACACGCAATCCGACAAAGGCTCTTGCCATACTCATGGTCGATTTCAGCTGCGCGCTGAAGCTTTCCATGCCCATCGCGGTGCTCTCGGCAATGCGCGAGAGCGGCGTGCACGGCATATCCGTCAAGGGCGGCAGGTTTCTTGAGGCAATCGCCCGTGCCGACACCGTCGTTTTCGACAAGACCGGCACGCTCACCCACGCAAGCCCGGAGGTCGCGGATATCATCACCTTCGGCGAAAACGAGAAGGACGAGATGCTCTGCATCGCGGCATGCCTTGAGGAGCACTATCCTCACTCGATAGCAAACGCCGTCGTTAAGGAGGCGCAGCGACGCGGTCTTAACCACGCAGAGCGCCACTCCAGAGTCGAATACGTCGTCGCCCACGGCATCCGGAGCACCGTCGACGGCAAAAGGATCGTTCTCGGCAGTCACCACTTCGTGTTTGAGGACGAGGGCTGCACTGTCCCCGAGGGTGAGGAGGACAGCTTCGATGCCCTGCCCACGCAGTATTCGCACCTGTATCTTGCCATAAGCGGCGTTCTGGCCGCGGTCATCTGCATAGATGACCCTCTGCGCGGCGAGGTGCGAAGCGTCATGAGCGCTCTGCGCGGACTGGGGATAGACAAGCTCGTCATGATGACCGGCGACAGCGAGCGCACGGCGAAGGCCGTCGCCGAGCACGCGGGCGTTGACGAATACTATGCCGAGGTGCTGCCCGAGGATAAGGCGGCGTTTATACGCTCCGAGCACGAAAAGGGCCGCATAGTCATCATGATCGGCGACGGCGTGAACGATTCTCCGGCACTCAGCGAGGCCGACGCAGGCATCGCAATGTCCGACGGCGCCGCCATAGCGCGCGAGATCGCCGACATTACGATCTGCTCGGACGAGCTTGAGAGCCTTGTTGTCCTCAAGCGCATAGCCGACGGCCTAATGGCGCGCATCCACGCAAACTACCGCTTCATCATATCCTTCAACGCGGGGCTAATCGTCCTCGGCGTCGCGGGTGTTCTTCCGCCCTCGACCTCCGCGCTGCTGCACAATGTATCGACGCTGGGCATTGGTTTACGCAGCATGAAGAGCCTGCTGCCGTAAGCAAAACTTCAAATTGTCCTTTCGGAGCCTTATTCGCCCTTTTCGGAGCGGATAAGGCTCCGCTTTTTATGGCATAATAAATGCATAGTAAGGAGATAGGATATGAGCGATGAGTTACTCGTCTCGCAATGCGCACCCACGCTTGCGGGACTTAAAACCGCGAATATGTTTTCCGCCGAGTATGAGAGCCGTGAAAAAATGACGGCTGAGCTCCGGCGGCTTAATGCCGTGCTCGTCCCCAGGGGTCTGCGCATACTGCCGATGCGGTATATGCAAAGCCGTGTGCTTTTGTATCTTTACCGCCCCGACGCGCTCAGGCGCGACCTTGAAAACAGCGACGCCCGTGATATCCTGCGCGACTGCGGCTACGAAGCCTGCTGCCGTGCGGAAAGCTGCCTGAGCTGTCTTATCGGCAAAATGCGCAGCAGCGCCGATTTTCCGCACGAGGTCGGCCTGTTTCTCGGCTATCCTCCCGAGGATGTGCGCGGCTTTATGGAAAACCGCGCCGCGGGCTTCAAGCTCATCGGCTGCTGGAAGGTCTACGGCGACGTGGACGCGGCAAGAGAAAAATTCAAAAGCTTCGAGAGCTGCACTCGCCGCAGCCGCGGCAAGGCTCTTGATGAGATCATACAGTGAAAGGACGAATTTTAAAATGAAAAAAGCAGTTGTATATTGGAGCGGCACCGGCAACACCGAGGCAATGGCAAGGGCGGTCGCGGAGGCGGCCGGCGCGGAGCTTTTCACCGCGTCCGGATTCTCCGCCGCAAAGGCCGACGAGTTCGATTCCATCGCCTTCGGATGCCCGGCAATGGGCGCCGAGGCGCTTGAGGAGACCGAGTTCGAGCCCATGTTCGAGGGCGTGAAGAGCCATCTTTCCGGCAAGAGGGTCGCGCTGTTCGGCTCCTACGGCTGGGGCGACGGCGACTGGATGCAGCTCTGGGAGGACGACTGCCGCGCAGCCGGCGTAAGCCTTGTGCATGAGAGCGTCATCTGCAACGGCGAGCCCGATTCTCAGGCGCTTGCAAAATGCAGGGCGCTGGGCGCGGCATTGTAACAGGCAGAGAATATGAGTAAACAGCGGAAATTGTCTCCGCTGTTTTTTACATTCTGTTTTCTCAGGCAAGGCCCGGATTTCTTAAAAATCTTTAATCATATGTTAACAAATGCTTCACCGATAAAAATGCGCGCATGGTATAATAAAGCTATACACTTGTTCAGCGGAGGAACGGAGAATGAGCGAATTGAAGAAGTTTTCGTTTGCGCAGACGGTGACGCCCGATCTGTGCGGCAAGGAACCCAAAATGCAGCCGCCCGCGGCGTTCATGCTGTTTCAGAACGCTGCCAGCCTGCACGCCGAGGACATCGGAAACGGTACTGCGGCGCTGGCCGAGCGCGGCCTCTACTGGGTCGCAACGCACTCGAGGATAGATTTTTACGACGACGCCCGGCTGATGGATAAGCTGACCGTGTCGACCTGGGTAAACCCCGCGAAGCCCAACGCCGTGCGCGGCTACCGCGGCTACGACATATTCGTCGGCGACAGGCGCATCGCCGAGGGGCTGACCGAGTGGGTCGTGCTCAACCGCGAGACGGGCTTTGTCCGTTTTTCGGAGTTCGGCTTCCCCGAGGGCTTTGATTTTCAGGACTATGTCGCCTGCGGCGGTAAGCTAAGGCGCTTCCGCGATGGGTTTTCCGACGATGATGAGGTCTACACCTTCGTTGTGCGCACCTCAAGCATCGATATCGGCCGCCACATGAATAACGTCGCCTACGTCCGCGCCTTCCTTGACTGCTTCACCGCCGACGAGGCCGCCTCCATGCCCGTCGGAACCATGGAGGCGCGCTACATAACAGCCTGCATGGAGGGCGAGGAGCTGAAGATTTACAAAAAGCGCACCGGGGACGGCTATGTGCTCGGCGCCCGCCGCTCCGACGGCAAATGCGCCGCATTCCTCGGAATAACGCTGAAATAGACATTGAAAAATCCCGCAGGTCCGAACGGACCCGTGGGATTTCTTTTTTTATGCTCCCGTTGCCGGGATGCTTATCTCGCGGTCATAGCCCGCGCCGTAGCAGAAGGAATGTATCTTTCCCTCGGTCGGATTTATGACGTTTACGACAAACGAGGTGTCGTTTGCGGTATCGTGCGTCTTTGCGTAGGTAGTCTCCTCACCGAACTCGATGCCGTTTGAGTCCGCGCCCTCGTTTTGGCCGAACTCGTTATTGTAGAAGTAGCACATGTTCGGCGTTGCGATGCGCAGAACGTCAAATACTGTGTTACCTGAATCTTGAACGTAATTAAGCTTTGCAACCTTGAAATTGTGCGTATGGCCGTGGAAGGCGCCGTATATCTTCGCCTTGTTGCAGTTTTTGAAGGATACCGTCATGCCGGTGATCTTAAATGAACCGCCCGTGACATACTGGTAAAGCACGGAGCCTGCCACGCTCGCCGCGTCCGAGAGCTCGCTTTCTGTAAAATCCAAAGGATAGTGCGAAAGAATGACGACGCCCCAACCGGTTCTCGCGCCGACCTCACGCAGCTTCCGCGCAAACCAGAGCAGCTGTGCCGAGCTCATCATGTCAAAATTCTGCCCGTCAACGGAGGTGTTCAAGCAGAAAACGCGCAGCTTTTTCTCGTCGAAGTCGCGGTAGCAGTAGCCCTGGGTGGTGCTGCCGTAGGTTGCACCCTCATTGTATTTGCCGACGTAGGAGTATATCTCCTCCGACGACAGGCTTTCGTGATTCTGATCCCATGAATTTTTCAGCCCGTCGCGCTCGCCGGGAGTCCTGAACTGCGGGATATCGGCAAAGGCCTCCTTGAGTCCGGCGTTTATCTCCGCGAAATTCTGCCTGCCCTCGGCAAGGGTAGTCGTGCTGCTGCCGACGGTGTAGTCGCCCAGAAAGCAGCAGAAGTCGATATCCGGCAGGATATAGCCGAGCGCCTTCATTGCCATGCTCGCGTGCTTATTGCCGTTTACGACGTATTCGTCAGCGTCGAGCTGATGCGCGTCGGACGCGGCAATAAAGGAGATGCTGTCAGTCGTCTGAACGGCCTTCACCTTTTTTGCGACCTCAAGCGCCGCCGCCTTTACATAGTCGGGTACCTCCGTCTGAACAAACCTGTCTCCGGTTTTGAGCTCCTCGATCGCCGAGGCCATCTCCGAGAGCTTATAGCTCGTGCTCTCGCCGTTTCTCTGGCGAATGGCCGTCGCTATAGCCTGCACGTCTGTTTCCTCATAAAGCTTTTTTGCCATCAGTAGCTCACCTCGCTTCCGTCCTCCACATTGATGGTCTTATCGCTCGAACCCGTGTATTCATAGCTCTCCACTTTGTCGCCGAGGATTATAGTCAGCACCTTGTAGGGCGATACCTCCGGCTTGTCGATGGGCTCGTCGTCCCTGTCGGTTATGCACTCGGCGCAGCGGAACACCGCCGGGGTTGAGGTGTGCAGCTGTCCTGCATACAGGCCGACGGCTATCCACGGACGCTTTTTGATAACGGGCAGCGCACAGCTCGTGCCGTTAAACTCCACGTCCTTGTACTTGCCGTTGCGGTAGCCAATGCGCATGGTCTTTTTATCGTAGGCCTCCCACTCGGCGTCAAGCTCGAAATTAACGGTGTAGTCGCTGTTGCCGCAGACTATGAGCGTTTCGTCCCCGACCGCGATCTTGTCCTTAACTTTGATGTTTATGTCCATGCAATTCTCCTTATAAGCATAAGTGAGCCGAAGCCCAAAGCTCGAGGCCGCTTTTCGCTCCGGCGTATTTGATAGTAGCAAAAATGCATGATTTGTCAATGCAAGCGCTGTGCCGTTGCGCAAATTTTGTTTCATGGACAAGATTCGAGATGTGTGATATGATGTAGAAAAACGTTACGAGGTAAAAATACATGTCCAATTCCGAACTCAGTCAGCAGCAGATAGATCAGATATCCCGCATGGGGATAAAGAAGCTTATCGGGAAATACAGTCAGTCGCAGGGCAAGGACCGGCAGGCGCTGTCGATGCTGCTCGAGCAGCTTGCCAAAACACCTATGTACTTCGCCGTGCAGAAAAACAGCGCATCCTCGGCTATGCTCAATTTCATCACCCTGACCGTTAACAGCCAGGTGTTCATCCCCATTTTCACCGACCCCGACGAGCTGGGCAGGCTCAAGGATCAGTGCGACTGCGTTTGCTTAAAGCCCATGGATTACTTCCAGATGCTCGTTGACAACAATCGCCACGCCGTTGTCAATCCCTTCGGCACCTATTTTCTCATGTGGCCGGAGCTCGTGCGCGACCATATGCTGCCGTATATGAAGCAGGCCGAGGATTTCGACCGCCGGCAGCGCGAGCAGAAGGCCGGCTTCGAGCCCATATCGTGAGCATAAAACTATAATGTTAACGCCCGTTGCTTGCGGCAGCGGGCGTTTTTGCGTAAAAAAACTCCCGTCCGAGGACGGGAGTTTTTGTATTTTTTATTCGCACACGAGCTCGCCGTCGCACACGTCGACCTTGATGACGTGGCCTGCGGGCATATCGCCTGCAAGGATCGCGCGGGCAATGAGCGTTTCGACGGTGCTCTGGAGATATCTCTTGAGAGGACGTGCGCCGAACACCGGGTCAAAGCCGCGGTCGATGATAAGCTGCTTTGCGGCATCGGTGATCTCAAGGCCGAGGCTCTTGTCCTCAAGGCGCTGCCTGAGCGCCGCGGTGAGGATATCGATAATGCCGTTAAGCTCTGTCTTGGTCAGAGGCTTGAAGCAGATTATCTCGTCAAGGCGGTTGAGGAACTCCGGCCTGAACTGCTGGTGCAGCGCGGCCATGACCTGCTGCCTTGCGCTCTCCTCGATCTCGCCCTTATCGTTTATGCCGTCGAGCAGGAACTGGCTGCCGAGGTTCGAGGTCATGATGATAATGGTGTTCTTGAAGTCGACCGTGCGGCCCTGCGAATCGGTCACGCGGCCGTCGTCGAGAATTTGCAGCAGGATGTTGAACACATCCGGGTGCGCCTTTTCAATCTCGTCAAACAGCACGACCGAGTACGGTTTTCTGCGAACGGCCTCTGTGAGCTGGCCGCCCTCGTCGTAGCCAACGTATCCGGGAGGCGCGCCGATGAGTCTGGAGACGGAGAACTTCTCCATGTACTCTGTCATATCGATTCTGACCATGTTGTGCTCATCATCGAACAGGCATCTTGCCAGAGCCTTTGCAAGCTCCGTTTTGCCGACGCCCGTGGGGCCGAGGAACATGAACGAGCCTATCGGCCTGTTCGGGTCGCCTATACCGGCACGCGAGCGCCAGATGGCCTCTGTGACCTTCTGCACGGCCTCATCCTGGCCGATAACGGACTTATGCAGCACCTTATCAAGATTCAAAAGCTTCTCGCGCTCGCCCTCAAGCAGCTTCGAGACGGGGATGCCCGTCCACTTTGCGACGATGCCGGCTATCTCCTCCTCGGTGACGGTATCGTGCACCATGCTGCTGGCCTTGCGCTCCTCGCTGAGCTTTTCGGCCTCCTCGAGCTTCTTTTCGAGCGCGGGCAGGTCGGAATATTTGAGCCTTGCCGCCGTCTCATACTCGTAGCGAAGCTGCGCGTTCTCGATATCGGCATTCATCTGCTCGATCTGGCTCTTGAGCTTTTTGACCTCGTCTACGCTGCCCTTTTCGGCCTCCCAGCGGGATTTCTGCTCGTTAAACTCATCCTTGAGGTTTGCAAGCTCCTCGGTGAGCTTTGCGAGACGATCCTTCGACAGCTTATCGGTCTCCTTTTTAAGCGCCGTCTCCTCGATCTCGAGCTGCATGATCTTGCGGCGCATATCGTCAAGCTCTGCGGGCATGGAGTCTATCTCCGTGCGGATGAGCGCACATGCCTCGTCGACAAGGTCGATGGCCTTATCGGGCAGGAAACGGTCGGTTATATAGCGGTTTGAAAGCGTCGCGGCGGCGACGATCGCGTTATCGTGGATGCGCACGCCGTGATAGACCTCGTAGCGCTCCTTGAGGCCGCGGAGGATCGAGATTGTGTCCTCAACGGTAGGCTCGTCTACCTGCACGGGCTGGAATCTTCTTTCGAGCGCCGCATCCTTTTCGATGTACTTGCGGTACTCGTCAAGGGTCGTTGCGCCGATGCAGTGCAGCTCGCCGCGTGCGAGCATGGGCTTTAAGAGGTTGCCGGCATCCATGCTGCCCTCGGTCTTGCCCGCGCCTACGATGGTGTGCAGCTCGTCGATAAACAGGATTATCTGACCGTCGGACTGCTTTATCTCCTCAAGAACGGCCTTCAGACGCTCCTCGAACTCGCCGCGGTACTTTGCGCCGGCTATCAGCGCGCCCATATCCAGCGAGAAAATGGTCTTGTTTTTAAGTCCCTCCGGCACGTCGCCGCGGACGATACGCTGGGCAAGCCCCTCGGCTATGGCGGTCTTGCCGACGCCCGGCTCGCCTATGAGCACGGGGTTGTTTTTCGTCTTACGCGAGAGGATGCGGATGACGTTTCTTATCTCTGTATCACGGCCGATGACGGGGTCGAGCTTATTGCTGCGCGCACGCTCGACAAGGTCTGTGCCATATTTTTTAAGCGCATCGTAGCTGTTTTCGGGGTTATCGCCGGTTACGGGTCCCTTCTTGACCTTGCTGAGCTCCTCGGTGAATTTGGCCTTCGTGATGCCGTGGCCGTCGAAAATGCGCTTTATCGCGGGCGTGGGAGAGGCGAAAATGCCGATCATGACATGCTCGACGGACAGATACTCGTCGCCCAGGCTCTTTGCCGATTTCTCGGCCGCGTTCATGACGCGCTCTGCCTCACGCGAGAGGTATATATCATAGTCGCCGGAGACCTTGGGCATACCCTCGATCGCCGTATCGAGCTCGGACAGCACCGCGTTGCAGTCAACGCCCATTTTGCCCAGCAGCGACGGGATAAGTCCGCCGTCCTGATCGACGAGGGCATACAGCAGATGCTCCGGGGTTATATACTGATTGTTGTTTTCCATCGCCATGGATTTGGCGGTCTGGATCATTTCAAGTGTCTTTTGGGTGAAATTCTGTGCATTCATAAAAACACCTTCTTTTCTGAATTAATCTGTTAGATAAGGATATCGGCTTTTCTGAGCTGAGAGAAGTAGCAGGCTTCGATATCGCGGGCGTCAAGCCGTCCGCCGAGATAGCCCTTCATCATGGTGTCGAAAAGCTTGATGTATTCCGATATCACCTTTGCAAGCTCATCGGAGGTGCAGTCGCACGACGGAACGGATATCGAGCGGATGAATTTGCCGTCGTACAGGGCGTATTTCGGTGGCTCGGACTCCATAACGGGGCGCAGGTGCGCATCCTCTATGCGCTTCCAGATGCGGAAAAATTCCGTCATCGAGCGGATGAGCGGCGCTGACTGCGTGCGGAAAATGACCGTCAGCTCACCCAGGCTGTCGCTGTCGCCGCGATAAAGCTCGACCTCGTATTTGACCGTCGGGCGGTATTTATACTCGAGCGAGGATTTCAGCGACATCGTAAGCGCGTTGGGCGACACAAAGGGCACGAGTTCGCGTGACGGAGTCAAAAGCTGCTCGATGGCAGAGAACACGTCGTTTATCCTTCTCTCCGGCGTTACGAGATTTACATGCTCGGCCAGTATCTGATTTATGAGGTTTGAGCGGTTTGTCCCGAGCCTGTGTGCAAGTCTGTCCACCTCGGCGACTACCTCGTCTGAAAGCATCAGGCTGTATAATGTCTTTTTCATAATAACCTCTCTTCATTCACGACAACGGGCCGCGCCCAATGACTCGACCCATGTTATTTTTCCTATGTAAGCTTACTATACTCCCGTCTTTTTAATTTGTCAAGAGTTTTATATAAATATTTTTACGAATTATATAAAATATTTTTAATGGCAGAAGCTCTGCTCTGCCATTAATACTTATTTATAAATCTCCGCCTCGACGAAGAGCCTGCCCTTGCGGCTTACGCCGCCGAGCTCCGACACCGTGCCCTTGCCGCAGCCGCGAAGCGAGATAACGTCGCCCGGTGAGACAACTGCGTCGTTTTTAAGGCACTCGGAGTAGTTCAGGCTCGCCGCGCCCTCGGCTATGTGCGACGCGGCCGCCGTGCGCGACAGGCCGAACATACCGGCAAGCACCGCGTCAAGGCGCATGCTCTTTACCGAAAACGAAATGCGCTTTACCTTGCGCTCGGGCGGCGTGAGCTCCGATAGCTCCGCTTTTTGAAGCTTAACGCCGTATCTTCCGACCTTCTCAAGCCCGTCGGCGACGTGGCGCTCGACAGACTGCATGACGAATATGACCGCCTCCTCGCCGTTTACCCAGATATCGCCGAGCCACTCGCGCTTTATGCCGAGGCCGAGTATCGCTCCCATATAGTCTCGGTGCGTCGGTGCGCCGAAGTGCACCCTTGCGCGCAGCGCGCTTATGTATTCCGAGGCATCGAAGGCATCCGCATCCATGTAAAACGGCAGGAAGAATGCCGCCCGGCGCTCGTTTTCCTCCGTGCCGCCGGTAAGAAGCATATTGCAGTCGGGCGCCGTTTTCGCCCATTTTTCGAGTGCAAACTGCTCTGCCGGAGTCAGAAACGCAGTGTGCGTGACGCCCGCCGTCTTTTCGCAGCGGCGGCACAGATCCTCGGCGCGGCGGATAAGCTCATCGTTTTCCATCAATGTACTCCATGATCCTTTTCATCACCCCGTCAAGCTCGTCGGAAAACTCCTTGACCGACATGCGCAGAACGCCCGAGCGCATGGCTGACAGGCGAATGAGCGAGTCGTTGGTGACGACCTTGACGGAATAGTTTTTGCCTATATCGTTTGCGAGCCTTTCGATGTACATATCGGCGGTCTCGTTTTCCTTTGTGTACACCGTGCGTATGCCGTGCGTTTCCCGCTCGCCGGCGTTTCCCGCGACGCGGTAGCCGTCGAAAACGAGCACGAGCTCGCAGTCGCGCATGGCTCTGTAGCTGCGCAGAACGTCCGACAGGCGCTCACGCGCAAGTGAGAGTGAGGCCGCGGCCAGCTCCTTGTATTCCGGCGTTCCGAAAATGAAGTTATAGCCGTCAACGATGACGTACTCGCGCTTTGACGGCGCAAGGTCAAACGACGGCGCCTCCTGCGTCTGCGCCCTTGTATACATTCTGCGGCGCACGGGGCCGAACTCGCGCTCCATTATCGCCTCGAGCTCCTTATCGTCGATGGAGAAACAGCGCGGACGCCGTATATCCTGCGGCTCCTTGCTGCCGAGAGAGGGATTCAGGTGCGCAAAGCGCTCGACCTCGCTCCATTTGATGACCGTTCCCGCTCCGTGCGAGCAGAAAACGGAATCGGGCGTATTTTCAACATCCGCCTCGGGGTCGTAGCCGATATTCTCAATGACCTGCTTTTCGTTGTGGCAGGGATAGTAGCCGCCCGTGCGGCAGACTATCTTGCCCTTGCCGGAGGTGTAGGACGCTAAAGCTTCCGCGTAGCCGCTCATTTCCGAAACCGGCGCAAGGCCTGTAATGACGCTGCTTCCCTCGGTGTCGAATTTTCCGCTCATGGCGCGCACATCGGAGATTGCTCTGCCTATCTGCTCGGGCGGCACCTCGATGCGGAACTCATACCACGGCTCGAGCAGCACGCTTTCGGCCTTCATGAGTCCCTGCCGCACCGCACGATATACGGCCTCGCGGAAATCGCCGCCCTCGGTGTGCTTAAGGTGCGCCCTTCCCGCGATGAGGCTTATCTTAACGTCCGTCAGCGGCGAGCCGGTCAGAACGCCGAGATGCTCCCTTTCGGCAAGGTTTGTCATGATAAGGCTCTGCCAGCTGCGGTCGAGCTCGTCGGTCGGGCAGCGGCTTTCAAAGCTAAGGCCCGAGCCGCGCTCTGCCGGCTCGATTAAAAGATGCACCTCGGCATAGTGGCGCAGCGGCTCGAAATGCCCGACGCCGTGCACGGGCGCGGCTATCGTCTCCTTATACGCGATGCCGCCGGAGGTGATGGAGACCTCAAGGTCAAAGCGCTCGCGTATAAGCTCGGTGAGCACCTCGGTCTGCACTCTGCCCATTATGCGCACGCTTATCTCGCGCAGACGCTCGTTCCACTCTATGTGAAGCTGGGGATCCTCATCCTCGAGCTGCCTGAGCTGCTTATAGGCGGAAAACGCGTCCGCGCCCTCGGGAAGCTCTATGCGATAGCTCATAACAGCCTCGGTCTCCGGCCGTATGCCGTCGCCTTCAAAGCCGAGCCCCTGGCCGGCATAGGTATCGTCAAGCCCCTGCACGGCGACGATGCTGCCGGCCTCCGCCTCCTGTACCGTCTCATAGCCCGCTCCGGAGTATACTCTCAGCTCGGTGACCGTTTGTCCGCCCACGCTGTCGCGATTGCGCAGCGTACCGCCGGTTATCTTCATGCAGCTCAGGCGCCGTCCGCGCACATCGCGCATTATCTTATACACCCTTGCGCCGAACTCGGCGGGATAAACGGGACTCACGGTGAATTTTTCGATAAATTCGACAAGCTCCGGCACGCCCTCAAGCCTGAGCCCCGAGCCGTAGAGCACGGGAAAGAGCTTTCGCTCTGCGATAAGGCGCGATATATCCTCATCGGCTATATCTCCGCCGGACGCGAATTTCTCCAGAACCGCCTCATCGCACATGGCGATGCTCTCGCGCGTCTCCTGCGACGTATCGGAAAGGTCAAAGCAGTTTTCCGACAGACGTGCCCGCAGATCGCCGAGCATCTTCTCTCTGTCGCTTGCCGTAAGATCCATTTTCGTCACGAAAATGATCGTCGGCACTCTGTGCCGCTCGAGCAGATGCCACAGCGTTTCGGTGTGCGACTGAACACCGTCGGTGCCGGATATGACGAGCAGCGCATAATCGAGAGCGTCGAGCACGCGCTCGGTCTCCGCGGTGAGGTCGGCATGTCCGGGCGTGTCAAGAAGGCACAGCTCCATATTATCGGTACGGAGCTGCGCCTGCTTTGAAAACACGGTTATTCCGCGCTCACGCTCTATCTGATGCGTATCGAGCGCTGTGTTTCTGTGGTCGACCCTGCCGAGCTTTCTTATGCTGCCGCAGGTATACAGCAGCGCCTCGGACAGGGTCGTTTTTCCGGCATCGACATGCGCCAGAATGCCTAAAACGAGCTTTTTCATAGCTCGATGAGCTCGTATTCGCGGCTGCCGACGCCGAGCTCGGCGGCCGCCTCGACGGTGTGTATGCCGTTGCGCGACTCTATGCGCTTTATAAGGTCGCCCTTGCCGGGGTCGCCGCTTGCGTAGACGAGGTCAACACAGGCCTGATCGAGCGCGACGGGGTCAAGCGAGGAGAGGATGCCGATATCGCCGAGCTTGGGGTCTGCGGCGACGGCGCAGCAGTCGCAGTCAACGGACATATTATTCATTATGTTCACAAAGGCCATATTGCCGCCGAAGTGATCGACGATGCTTTTTGCCGCGTCGGCCATGCATTCAAGAAAGCTGTCGTGATCGGCGTGCCAGAAGTCCTCCACCTCCCTGACGCCGTGGATATATTTCTTGCCGTAGCTCGAGGCAAGGCCGATGGATATATTCTTGAGCGCACCGCCGAAGCCGCCCATCGGATGGCCCTTGAAGTGTGACAGGACGAGCATGGAATCGTACTCCGGCAGAGTCTTGCCGACGTAGTTTACGTCAAGATGCTTTCCGCCGGCAACGGGGATAGTCATCTCGCCCTCGGCGTCCATGATATCGACGTCGGCGATCTCGACCCAGCCGTGCAGCTGCATGGTCTTTTTGTGGCGCTCGGTCGTATCGCGGCCGCCGTCATAGGCGGTGTTGCACTCCACTATGGTTCCGCCGACATGCTCTACGGCTGGCTTCATAAAGTCAGGGCGCAGGAAGTTCTGGTTGCCGGGCTCGCCGCTGTGCAGCTTCACGGCGACATTGCCCTTGAGCTCAATGCCGAGCGCTTCATATGCCTTAATAACGTTCTCGGAGCTTATATCCTTAATAAAATACACCTTTGACTTTTCCATGGTGTCACTCCCTTTCTTCATATCTTCATAGTTGATGGTCAATTATATCGTATTATTTTTCATTCTTCAACATTGCCTATTCCAATTTTAATAAAAATGTAATAAAATAAATACAGTCTGTCGAAGAACCTATGCTGCCGAGTAAGAACAACCGCGCAGCGGGGGAGCTTGAGGGGGCAAGGCCCGCCTCAAGTTGGATTAT
>URAL01000030.1 GCA_900545805.1 uncultured Eubacteriales bacterium
CCCGGACATATGGACAGCTCGACGCTTGAGCGCGAGCGCCGCTTTAACCACTATTGCCGCGAGGCAATGCTGAATTTCTGAGCCAACGATCGGAGAGCCAATGCTTCCAGACATACTCAAAACCCTGGTCACGGCCATGCTGCCGATACTTGAGATACGCGGCGCTATCCCCGTCGGAGTTGCCGCCGGAATGAATCCGTGGACGGCCTTCGCCATAGGTCTTGTAGGCAATATGCTGCCCGTGCCGTTTTTGATTCTGCTCACGCGTAAGGTGATAGAGTGTATGAAAAAGCACCACATCCTCGACAAGCTTACGACCTTTGTCGAGCGCAAGGGACATGAAAAGGCAAAGAGCGTTCAGACCTACAGCTTTTGGGGACTTTTCATCCTCGTCGCCATACCTCTGCCCGGTACGGGAGCGTGGACGGGGGCGCTCGTCGCCTCGCTTCTGGATATGCGCCTGAAAAGGGCGCTGCCTGCCATAGGCATGGGTGTTGCCGTTGCGGGGCTCATAGTTCTGGCGCTGACCTACGGCGTCATCCATGTCGGCAAACTGTTCTGATAATTATTCACTTACATATAAAAATAAATCAAGAATAAGTATGCATAAACCCCTGCAAAATTCACACGTTTTGCAGGGGTTTATGCATATTCAGAGCCGATTGTTGCATTTATACAAGCTCAAGCCTGTGCGGAATGATTATTTGTTGAAAATAACGAGCAAATATTTATTCAAAACTATTGCATAATCGTGAATAAAAATGTATAATAGCCATCGTAAATGAATAAAAGACTCCAAGAAAGGCGACAAGGTGAAAAACATGCATAAGGCGAAAACAAACAACAATTTCACTAAACTCATTTCCATGCTGCTTGTTGTGCTGATGCTCATATCGATAGTTCCGATCACGGCCTCGGCAGATCCGGCAAGTGCAAGCTTTGAAAATGTGTCCGGCGAAGGTAAAGATATAATATCTCTCGCGGAAGGACGTGAATACAAAGCGACTATTCCGATCAGCGCAGACGTTGACCCGTCCGCGGTAACGTGGACGATGGTCAAGGACAGCTCCAAGAGCTATGTGAGCAAAGAGCTGTTCCCCAATCAGACCGAGGGCGGCTCGCTTGACAGCTGGATTTGCGACGACGGCAAGACCAAGTTCTTCGGCGAAGTCAAGACCAGCGTCAAGGACGAAAACGGTCAGAAGGTACTCGTTGCAGAGTTTGGCACCAACGACTTCTTCTTCGGCTACGACTGGTACACAGGCGAAATGTACCCCGACAACAGCGCTCCTCACGATGAGGGCGGCGCGTACCTCGATTCCTGCGGCTACTTCAAGCTCACGGCGACCGATAAGGACGGCAAGGTCCTCGGCTCGGTTCCCGTAAAGATCGCTCCCTATGACAGCTTCCACACGATGGACGAGATATACACCGAGCTCGACGATATGGTGGCGGCAGCGAAGGATTCCGGCATCTTTGTAAAGAAGTATTCAATGGGCAAGTCCTCGGGCGATATATATGAAGCACTCGATATGCCCTACCTTATCGTTGCAAAGGATCAGAGTGCCGTGACCAAGTGGCTTGAGTTCACCGAGAAGGCGGAGACTCAGCCCGATCAGGTCATCGCCGATATAAAGGCCGGCAAATATGACGATATAAAGGTTCCCGTGATGTACTCGAACATCCACGCCAACGAGGTCGCGGCGGCCGACGGCATCATGGAGTTTGCATGGATGCTCGTAAATGCAGCCACCGGCGACGGCAAGCTCAGCTACAACAACCTCACCGGCTTCACCGCCGAGGGCAAGACCGAGTTTGAAAGCGAGAAGGCCGCAAGCAAAATGGCCGTTCCCGACCTGGTAAAGGACAGCGCGACCTATCTCGGCTGGCTGACCGGCGATAACAGCAGCTCTGGTATTGTCGATCTCGACAAGTACTATGAGCAGGAGACCGTAAACACCACGCTCGACGAGCTGCTCGACAATGTATTCTTCATCCTCGTTCCCGAGGAGAACGTCGAAGGACGCACCTACATAACCCGCGAGGCCTCCAACGGCTATGACCTCAACCGCGATAACTCCTTCCAGACCACCGAGGAAACTCAGAACATGCAGAAGCTTATCGCGACCTTCAACCCCGTATCCCTCACCGAGTTCCACGGCCGCGTCTCCGCATTCCAGTGCGAGCCCTGCGATCCCCCTCACGAGCCGAACTTCGAGTACGACCTGCTGGCAAAGCACCTGATAGCCGGCGGCGAGGCTATCGGCATCGCGGCTGTCGCCAATAACGATACCTACAACAGCTATGTCATCCCCCAGCGCGACTACCTTACCGATAACGGCGACGGCACCACCTACTGGAGTGACCCCTGGGACGATATGTCCACCTCCTACACTCCGCAGTTTGCGATGCTTCAGGGCACCGTGGCTTACACCGTTGAGCTCCCCGGCTACAACGATGCCGGCGCTCAGCTCGTCAAGTACGGCTGCCTCGGCCAGGCAAACTACATAGCCGGCGAAAAGCTCGGCTATATCGAATCCCAGACCGAGATCTTCAGCCGCGGCGTCGGCAACAAGAACTCCGACGCATATGAGCTCGTCGGTCAGTGGCTGTGCGACCAGAACGACGTTGAGGGCGCAGAGTCCGACCTCTTCCGTCCCGAGTTTGACGGCGAGAACGAAAACGGCAACTTCTACCCCGAGTGCTACATCATCCCCCTCGACGGCGTAAATCAGACCAACCTCCAGGCGGCCGGCGACATGATGGAGTGGCTCTCCCGCAACGATGTCAAGGTGCTTGTCACCGATAAGGAATTCACCTATGAGGGCGTAAGCTATCCCGCGGGAACGATGATCGTTTCCATGTATCAGGCAAAGCGCTCCGTTGCAAACGGCGTTCTGTACGACGGTACGCTCATTTCCAACTGGACTGTTCTCTACTCCGAGGGCATTACCACCTTTAACGAGACCCGCGGCTTCGATATGGTAACCGTAACAGAGCCTGCGGCATACAAGACCATCAAGGCCGTATGCGGCGAATGGATGGATTACGATGATTGCCTCAGCTACATTGCAAGTAAGCTCGGCTCCTTCTTCACCGGCAAGGCCGACGGATATGTTATCATCTCCAACGCCTCCGAGGACTCCACCGCGGCAGTAAACGCACTGCTCAAGGCCGGCAAGTCGGTCGGCATGGTCACCGACAGCGAAAGCGACTTCTACGGAGACTTCGTTTGCAGCTATGCAGACTGGCAGTCTGTCTCCGCAAAGTACGTCCTGAGCGGCACCGGCCTTGCCGAGGCCGACGTCCCGGCGGCAAAGCTCATCACCAAGGCTCCCACCGTTTACATCAACGGCGAGGTAGGCCCTGACGATGCAGGCTTTAAGTGGACAAGCCGCGTCAACTGGAGCCACGGCAACTGGAACTACGACCGCGCAGCTCTTGAGCTCATGGGCTTTGAGACCACCTCCGACCCGGCAAAGGCAGACCTCATTATGGGTGCAAGCGCACTTGACGACGCTGCAAAGGCCGAGGTTCTTGCCGGCACTCCGTATATCGGCTACGGTTCCTCCGCAGCGCGCAAGAACATCTTCGGCGACGCCCTTGTTCGCAGCGCGGCAGACGGCATGGACTGCCTCGGCTACGTCACCTATCCGACCACCACTCTCGTAAACGCCTCCTATGTCATGGATGAGGACGACGTGCTCTACGGCTACGGCGTAGGCTACTTCTCCAAGATCCCCGACGGCGCACAGGTGCTCGTCAAGATGGACGGCAGCAAGACCCCGACCGAGGGCTTTATCAAGATGATCGACGCAGATCAGAAGGCGAGCGCAAAGGCATACCTTGACGGCTCCGTTCAGGCTATCTCCTATCAGGGCAAGCTCAGCGCCGACGCGAAGAACGATGTAAACGTCGTATACTTTGCAAACAGCCTCACCCACAAGGTACACCAGCGCGATGAATATGCTTTCATCAGCAACTTTGCGTTCTCCAGCCTCCTCGGCGGCGACTTCCTCTCCTCCGGCGAAGAAACCGGCCTTCCGTTCAAGGATGTTGCCTCCACCGACTGGTTTGCCGGCAGCGTAAAGTATGTCTATGAGAATAAGCTCATGCTCGGCGTTTCCGATACCGAGTTTGCTCCCAAGGAAACCATGACCCGTGCAATGTTTGCCACCGTCCTCTACCGTATGGCAGGAAGCCCCTCCGTTGACGGTCTGAGCGTAAGCTTCAAGGACGTCAAGGAAAGCAGCTGGGCCTATAATGCAATAGTCTGGGCATACAGCGAGGGCGTTACCAAGGGCGTCGGCAGCGATATGTTCGCTCCCGAGCAGAGCATCACCCGTGAGGAGCTCGTAACGATGCTCCACCGCTATGCGGATACTCCCGAGATCAGCGGCGAGCTGAGCTTCACCGACTCAGCCTCCATATCGGATTGGGCACAGGCGGCAGTCCTCTGGGCAAGCCAGAGCAAGATAGTCAATGGCTATGAGACTGGTGCATTCGGCCCGTCCGACACAGCCTCCCGTGCTGAAATGGCAGCAGTGATCCAGCGCTTCTGCGCTATGCAATAAAACAAAACCCTCTCAAAAAACAAAAAGCAAGGCCTTACCGGCCTTGCTTTTTGCGTCGGCGTTTCAAAAAGCCACGGGCTTTTTGAAACGCCGACGCAGCTTACAGCGGAAGCTGCGTAGTTTTATTTGTCGTTTATGAGATGGACGTTTAAGTGGTCGTAGCACATCTCGACCTTGTGCTTATCAAAGCAGGTGCGCAGGTTTTCGTTCAATGCAAAGTATACATCCCAGTAATCCTCGGTTCTGCACCAGACTCGCACGGTGTATTCTATCGAGCTGCTTCCGTAGCTCGATATGGCGACGAACGGGGGAGGCTCGGAAAACGCCTTGTCGATCATCGAGATCGCATCAAGGCAGGCCGCACGAACATCCTCTGTCGCACTGTCATAGGAAGCTGTGACGCATATGATGACTCTGCGCGTATTCTCGGCGGAATAGTTTATTATCTGCCCTGAGGTGATGCTGCCGTTTGGCGCATAGATCATATGATTGTCTGCCGTCGCAAGGCCGGTATAGAACAAGCCTATGCTCTTTACCGTGCCGCTCTGACCGCCGATCTCGACATAGTCACCGACCTTGAACGGATGCGTAGTCAGGAGCGTTATGCCGGAAAAGAGGTTCGACAAAAGCCCCTGGAGTGCAAGCGACAGCGCAACGCCCGCGACCGACAGCACCGCAACGAGGCTCGTCACCGGAATGCCGAGCGTGCCGGCAATGATGATAACGGCGATCGTCCACAGCACGGCCTTTATCGCACTGCGGAAAAACGATTTGAGGCTTGCATCGATGTGACGGCTCGAATCAAGTATCTTTTCAAACGTCCTGCACAGTATCTTTATTGCGATATAGCATATGATGTATACAATAAGCGCTGATAATATCGAGCTTATCGAAACGTCGCCGAGCTTTATAGAGGAAAGCGAATCGAAAATACCCATAGCTTAACCCAGCTTCAGCTCACGGCATGAGCCGTCGCCGAAGGCTGCCTCCATTTCTGATTTGTACTTCGGGAAATAGTCCATAGGCATTAGCGCCTGCACGCAGCCGGCAAAGCCGCCGCCGTGGACGCGCCACGCGCCGATGCCCTCGAGCAGCTTGCGGCTGAGGTACAGTCCCGTTTCAAGCTTGCGGTCGTCGGTGGCGCTCGTTACGATGTTGTTTAAAAGCTCCTCCGACGAGCGGCCCGACTCATTCATAAGACGCATATATTCCCTCGCATTGCCCGCAGTAAGCGCGTCGCGCATCTTAGGAACGCGGGCGTTTTCATCGAAAAAGTGCTTTGCGCGGCGAACCGGCCGGTCGGCCGTGTTCCACTTTTTGGCGTAAAACTCTGCGGGATCGACCTCCCCCAAAAGCTCCTTTCCGAAGAAGCTCGCTATATAGCGCATATCCGCCGGTATGCGCGCATAGCTTGTGTCGAGCCCCGCGTGACTTCCGCCGGTGTCGGTAAGACACAGGGTCAGACCCATGCGCGAAAAATCCGCATTCACGGGGGTGATCTCACCGGTCAGAAAGTCGATATACACGGCCTTGCCCAGTGCGCAGGCGAGCTGATCCATAAGTCCGCAGGGCTTGCCGAAGTGCAGATTCTCCGCCTGCCGAGCAATGCGGGCGATCGCCTGCGGCTCAAGCTCGGAGTTGTTGTACAGGCCGTTGAATATCCTGCACATGAGCACCGCAAACGCCGCCGAGGAGCTCAGCCCCGAGCCTGCGGAAAGCTCGCTTTCAAGCGTCGCGTCAAAGCCGCCGAAGCTTGCGCCGATATCGTACATGGCGGCTGCAACGCCGCGCACGAGCGCCTCGGAGGAGCCGAACTCCTCCGGGTGCACGTCGAGATCGAGCAGATTTATATTCATATCCGGGAAGCCGGCCGATCTTATACGCGCAACGTTATCAAAGTTCGGCTCGACAGCGGCGTGTATGCCCTTATCGACCGCCGACGCGAGAACGCGGCCCTTCTGATGATCTGTGTGGTTTCCGGCAAGCTCCGTCCTTCCGGGAGCAAAAAAGCTTTTCATATCGTTCCTCTTTATCCGGCTCTCGCGGCCGGTAAGTTTTATTTTCTATCGAGAACCTTCTCTATGCCCGCGATAACGCCGTTTGCGTCAACGCCGTACTTGGCCAGAAGCTCTTTATAGGGAGCGGATTCGGTAAAGGTGTCCTGAATGCCGACAAATTCGGTCGGAACGCCGCAGCCGAAGTAAGCGAGAACCTCGGAGACTGCCGAGCCGAGACCGCCGCGGACATTGTGCTCCTCGGCGCAGACGATGGCGCCGGTCTCCTCCGCGCACTGCTTTATGAGCTCGCGGTCGATGGGCTTGATGGAATACATATCGACAACGCGCACGGAAATGCCGCGCTCGGCGAGAATATCCGCAGCCTCGATGGCCTTGTGCACCATGATGCCGCAGGCAATGACGGTGACGTCCCTGCCGTCGCGGACTATAGCGCCCCTGCCGAGCTCAAACTCCATGTTCTCGTCGTACAGGTCGGGGTAGACCTCGCGGCTCAGACGCAGGTACATCGGGCCGTAGTTTTCAACGGCGTACTTCGTCGCCCAGCGGGCGGCGGCGGCGTCTGCCGGAGCGATGACCTTCATATTCGGCAGTGCGCGCATGAAGGCGATATCCTCGGTAGCATGGTGGCTCGCGCCGTCGAGCGCGTCGGACATGCCGCAGTATGCGCCGCCGAACTTGACATTGAGGTTTGCGTAGCATATCTGATCGCGTGCCGAGAGCAGACCCAGTGAGGTCAGGAACACCGTGAAGGTGTTTACAAACGGGATCTTGCCGCAGGCCGCCATACCGGCGGCGGTGGCTACCATGTTCTGCTCGGCGATGCCCATGTTGAAAAAGCGCTCGGGATGAGCCTTGCCGAATATTGCGCTCTTTGTAGAGCCGGAAAGATCCGCGTCGAGAACGACGATGTCCTCGTTGGTTTCACCCAGCTCGGCGAGCACCGAACCGTAAACTTCTCTTATCTGCTTAGGCATTGACCGCACCTCCCAGTTCCTCCATAGCTTTTGCAAAGCTTTCGTCGTCTATCGCCTTGCCGTGCCAGGCGCTCTTGCCCTCCATGAAGGAGACGCCCTTGCCCTTGACGGTATTTGCGATGATAACGGTGGGGACGCCGACAGCGCCGTCGGCAACGCTTATGCAGAAGTCGAGAGCCTCAAGGTCGTGGCCGTCGCACTCAAGCACCGTCCAGCCGAAGGCCTCCCATTTTGCCGCAAGGTCTCCAAGGGGCATGACCTCGTCGGTCGTGCCGTCAAGCTGTACCTTGTTGTAATCGACTATTGCGATGAGGTTATCGAGCTTGAATTTCGGTGCGCTCATCGCGGTCTCCCAGATAACGCCCTCATCGAGCTCACCGTCGCCGAGAACGGCATAGACCTTTGCCGGGGAGCTGTTCAGCTTGAGCGCCAGCGCCATGCCCTGTGCGGCGGGGAAGCCCTGACCGAGCGGCCCTCCGGGAATCTCAACGCCGGGGGTGTGCATGCTCGGATGACCCGCGAGACCGCCCATGCGGCGCAGCGTCATCATGTCCTCAACAGGGAAAAAGCCCTTTTCCGCGAGATTGCGGTACAGCATCGGGGCGGCGTGACCCTTCGAGAGCACGAGCCTGTCGCGGTCGGGGTCACTGGGGCGCTTTGCGTCGATATTCATGTGCTCCTGATACAGATACGTCAGTATCTCGCACACGGAAAGCGAGCCGCCCGGGTGTCCGGACTGGGCTGCGTGTATCGCAGTCAAAACGTCGATTCTGAAGCGTCTGCAAAGCTCGGTGAGCTCGGCATGACGCTCGGCAGTTAAAGCCATGGTTCTGTCCTCCGTCTGATAATTTTTTTCTCTTTTTTTAGTCTTAAAACTACATTCTTTATCATTATATAATATAGAACAATACCTAAGCAAAGTCAATTTTTTTTAAAGCCGTCGGTTATAGAAATGCACCCCTTTTCTTAGTACCAGGTATTTTACCATACTTGTCTAACAAAAGGGGTGCAGTTTGATTTTCGGCTCCGATGGGCGCAGCAGCTCTCCGCAGGCCGCGGCTTTTTTGTTACTCGATATTCACATGCTTTCGTATGACCCTGTCGGTCAGAAATGCCAGTACCATTTTCGCGGCGTCCGGGATGAGGAACGGGAACACGCATATGCCGAGGGCGGAGGCGTAGCTTATGGGCTTGGAGGCAGAGTAGACCTTCACGAACCACACCGTTCCAAAGGCGTAGCACAGGGCAAGTCCGGCGATAAGCGAGAGTATCCTCACCCACAGCCCTTCACCCGAAGTCTTCTCGCCGAGCCAATAGCACAGACCGGTGAGCACAAAGCCGAAGATGTATCCCCCGCTAGGCCCCATGAGCTTGCCGACGCCGCCGGTAAAGCCCGAAAAAACGGGAAGTCCAACAGCGCCGAGCGCTATGTACACCGCAACGGCTATGCAGCCGCGCCTGCCGCCTAAAAGCAGCAGCGCGGTAAATACCGCATAGGTCTGCATGGTAAAAGGAATGGCTGCCGGAACCGACAGCCATGAGCAGACCGATATGAGCACCGCCATCAGGGCGATGTAGGCCATATCCTTAGTCTTCAAATATTTGCACCTCAGAATGTCAGTATACTGCGGCGCTTATGTTCGCTTTTTGCATGCATACGCTGGATTTTTTCAAGCACCGCATCGTCTATTTTACCACCGCTGAGGTAAGTGTCAAGCTCTTTATAGGTAAATCCCATTTCGCTCTCATCGGTCTGCCCGTCAAACAGCCCGGCCGAAGGCGCTTTTTCTATGACGCACTCGGGAGCCTTGAGCCAGCGCAGGAATTCATATATCTCGGTGACGGTCAGATCGTCGATGGGGTTAAAATCGCACGCGCCGTCGCCCCATTTTGTAAAGTAGCCGACATAGCCCTCGCTGCGGTTGCCGGTGCCGGAAACCAGACGGTTTTCCGATGCTGCCACGGCATACAGCGTCGCCATTCTCAGGCGCGGAGCGATATTTGCCTCGGCAGCGGCGGTGAGCTTGGTAACGCCGCCTGCCAGAACGGCCTTTTCTGCCTCCTTGACGGCGGTGAGATCGGCGTAGCGCGTTTCGATGCCGTACTGCGCGGCAACGGTCTCGCCGTCGCGCTTGTCCATGTCGTAATTCCGCACCGAGGTGCAGGGCATGATAATGCCGACGGTGTTATCGCACGCGGCCTTGCACAGGATGCCGACGAGCGCGGAATCCTTTCCACCGGAGTTGCCGTAAACTATGCCGTCGGCTCCGCTCTCACGCACTGCGCTGCGGATAAACTGAACTCTCTGAATATATTCCTTTTCGTAGTTTCTCATTCAAATCACCTTTTAAAAATATCATTCAAGCGCCG
This sequence comes from uncultured Eubacteriales bacterium, assembly GCA_900545805.1. Classification (GTDB taxonomy): domain Bacteria; phylum Bacillota; class Clostridia; order Oscillospirales; family Oscillospiraceae; genus F23-B02. The sequence continues at coordinate 9,937 of URAL01000030.1, forward strand.
CCTTGACAAAGCCGTTAAACAACGGGTGCGGCTTATTGGGTCTGCTCTTAAATTCGGGGTGGAACTGCGCCGCGACGAACCAGCGGCAGGCAGGATTCTCGACCATTTCGACCAGGGTTCCGTCAGGACTCAGTCCGACGGGCAGAAGGCCGCGTGCGACGATGTCCTCACGGAAGTCGTTGTTCACCTCGTATCTGTGACGATGGCGCTCGTGTATAAGCCCCTCGCCGTAGTATTCGTAGGCTTTGCTCTCGGGCGAGAGCACACAGGGGTATTTGCCCAGGCGCATCGTGCCGCCCTTTGCGGTTATGCCCTGCTGCTCCGGCATGAGGTCGATGACAAGATGCTGAGAATCGGCAGTAAACTCGGCGGAGTTTGCGTCCTTCCAGCCGAGGACGTGGCGGGCAAATTCTATGACGGCTATCTGAAGGCCGAGACATATTCCGAGATACGGCACATCGTTTTCGCGCGCGTATTTTGCAGCCAGGATCATGCCCTCTATGCCGCGGTCGCCGAAGCCGCCGGGCACGAGTATGCCGCCGCAATCGCCGAGAACAGAGGCAATATTATCCTCAGTGAGCTCCTCGGAATCGACCCATTTTATCTCCATCACGGCATCATTTGCGGCCGCCGCGTGGTTAAGCGACTCCGCGACCGACAGATATGCGTCGTGCAGCTGAACATATTTACCGACCAGGGCTATCTTTACCGTGCGGTGCGCGCCCTTAATTCTTTCAACCATGACCCTCCACTCGGCAAGATCGGGCTCGGAGCACTCAAGTCCGAGCTTGCGGCATACAACCGAGGAAAGCCCTTCGTTTTCCAAAAGCAGGGGCGCTTCATACAGCGTCGATGCCGTTGCATTCTGGATGACGCACTCGGGCTCGACATTGCAGAAAAGTGCGATCTTTCTTCGGATATCGTCGCTTATCGGGGCGTCGGTGCGGCACACGAGGATATCCGGCTGAATACCGACCGACAGCAGCTCCTTTACCGAATGCTGCGTGGGCTTGCTCTTGAGCTCGCCCGTGCCGGGGATCTGAACTATCAGCGGAACGTGGATAAACAGCACGTTCTGCCTGCCCTTTTCGACGGCGACCTGACGGATAGCCTCCAGAAACGGCTGGCTCTCGATATCGCCGACCGTGCCGCCGATCTCGCAGATGAGGACGTCGATATTCTCATCCTCCATGGCGTAAACGCTCTGCTTTATCTCGTCGGTCACATGCGGTATTATCTGCACCGTGCCGCCGAGATATCCGCCCTGGCGCTCTCGGTTGAGAACGTTCCAGTATATGCGTCCTGCGGAGACCGAGGAGTTTCCGCTCAGACTCTCGTCGACGAATCTTTCATAATGGCCGAGATCAAGGTCGGTCTCCGCGCCGTCATCGGTGACGAAGACCTCGCCGTGCTGATACGGGCTCATCGTGCCGGGGTCAACGTTGAGATAGGGGTCGAATTTCTGGTTTTTCACGCGCAGCCCGCGCTGCTTCAAAAGTCTGCCGAGCGAGGCCGCGCATATTCCCTTGCCCAGCCCCGACACAACTCCGCCTGTCACGAATACATACTTCATTGTCATTTACTCTCTCATTCTGAAATTTATATCACTTTTCCGTTATCAAACGGAAAACAGCATATCGTAGTAGCTGGGGTACGGCCAATACTCGGTAGCCGTGAGTGTTTCAAGCTTGTCGATGACGGTGCGCATATCCTCCATTCTGAGGAACACCTCGTCGTGGTAATACTTCATAAGCTCTGCGCTGCCGGCGCTCGGCGCTGTTTCGAGCGCGGATTTGAGGGACACCATCTTGTCGAGCAGACTCTCGTTCAAGCTGCTGAGCGTTCCGATGAGCGCGCTTTCGACGCGGCAGGGCACCTCGGGCAGAGCCTTGCGCTTTTTGATGAGCGTTTCGCTCAGCGCGGCGGTGTACTCGGAAACGGCGTTCAGTATGCCGTGCTGCACCATGTCAACGAGCGTTTCGCCTTCGATGGCGATGACCTTGCAATAGTGCTCCATGTGTATCTCGTTGCGCGCTATGATCTCGGCCTCGGTGTAAACGCCGTATTTTGTGAGAAGCTCAACGTTTTTCGGCAGCATGTACTCAGGCAGTGCCGTCGAGGAGTTCTTGAGGTTTTTAAGTCCGCGTCTTTCGGCCTCCTCGACCCAGCTTTCGTCATAGCCGTTGCCGCCGAAGAGGATGCGGCCGTGATCCTTGAACGTGCGCTTAATGAGCTCGTGCAGAGCCGTGGTGAAATCCGGCGCTTTTTCGAGCTCGTCGGCAAAAACGCACAGGGAGTCTGCAATGATGGTATTGAGCACCGTGGTCGGCCCCGCAATAGACTGGCTCGAGCCGGGCATACGGAACTCAAACTTGTTGCCGGTGAAGGCGACGGGAGACGTGCGGTTGCGGTCTGTAGTATCCTTCGGGATGGGCGGCAGAACGTCAACGCCGATACGCAGCGTGCCCTTGCTCTTTTCGGTGTAGCCCGTTTCACGGACGATGGAATCGACTATGCCCTCAAGCTCCTCGCCGAGGAACACCGAGATTATCGCCGGAGGCGCCTCCTGCGCGCCGAGACGGTGGTCGTTGCCCGCAAAGGCTACAGAGCATCTTAAAAGCTCCTGATATTTATCCACGCCTCTGACAAACGCCGCTAAAAACAGCAGGAACTGTGCGTTCTGACTCGGAGTCTTGCCCGGAGAGAAAAGGTTTTTGCCCGTGTCCGTGCCGAGCGACCAGTTGTTGTGCTTGCCGGAGCCGTTTACGCCGGCAAATGGCTTTTCATGCAGCAGGCACACAAGTCCGTGACGGTCGGCTACCTTCTGCATGATCTCCATGCTTATCTGGTTCTGATCGTTTGCGGTGTTAGCGTCGGAGTAGACCGGCGCCATCTCATGCTGAGCCGGAGCGACCTCGTTGTGGCGCGTTTTGGACAAAACGCCGAGCTTCCACAGCTCCTCGTCGAGATCCTGCATATACTCGGCGACACGCGGTCGGATGGTGCCGAAATAGTGATCCTCAAGCTCCTGACCCTTGGGCGGCTTCGAGCCGAACAGCGTTCTGCCGCACAGCCTCAGATCCTCGCGCTCGAGAAACAGCTCTTTATCTATAAGGAAGTACTCCTGCTCGGGGCCTACCTGCGCGATGACCTTCTGTGTTTCGGTATCGCCGAACAGGCGCAGTATTCTCAGAGCCTGGCGGCTCACCGCGTCGCATGAGCGCAGAAGCGGCGTTTTCTTGTCCAGCGCTTCGCCGGAATACGAGCAGAACACGGTCGGGATGCACAGCGTGCCGTCCTTTATGAATGCAAATGCGGTGGGATCCCATGCGCTGTAGCCGCGTGCTTCAAATGTTGCGCGCAGACCGCCGGAGGGGAAGCTGGATGCGTCGGGCTCGCCGCGAACGAGCTCCTTGCCGGAAAACTCCATCGTTATCGCACCGCCTCCGGCGGGCGAAATGAAGCTGTCGTGCTTTTCGGCGGTAATGCCGGTCAGGGGCTGGAACCAGTGAGTGAAGTGGGTCGCGCCGTTTTCCAGCGCCCACTGCTTCATGCCCTCGGCAATGCCGTCGGCAACTTCAAGCGTCAGTGGTTTTCCGTCGGAAAGGCACTTTTTCCACTCCTGGAAGTACTTCTCCTTGACGTATTTGCGCATTGTGCGTTCGTTGAATACGCAGCTGCCGAACAGCTCAGGGATCTTTTTTACTTCTCTGCTCATGGTTTTATCCTCCTTTTATTTTCCGCTCGCGCCGTAGTTCTTCAGAACTCGTGCGGAGGGGTCGTCAACGTCACAGCCCGGCCATGTCTTGTTCGGCATCCAGAAGTCCTTGACCATCTTCGCCTGACCGGGGTAGTACTTTTCAAATATATCTCTGTACAGAAGGCTCTCTTTGGTAAAGGGAGTCGCAAAATCGTATTTTTTGCAGCCTGCGGCAAATTCCTCGTCGCTGTACACGCTCTCTGCATAGGCCTTGAGGTCGTCGACCATCGAGTGGCCGACAGCGTCGGAAAACGCGGCCTTCTGACGCCAGAGTATCTCGTCGGGCAGGATGCCATCCTTTTCAAATGCGCGGCGCAGCAGATATTTGCCCATGTCATAGGTGTTAATTTTCAGCTTCGGGTCAACGCTCATGACATAGCGGACAAAATCGAGATCGCCGAAGGGCACACGCGCTTCCAGTGAGTTTACGGATATGCAGCGGTCGGCACGCAGAACGTCGTACATGTGCAGCTCGTCCACTCTCTTTTTCGCCTCGCGCTGGAACTCCTCCGGCGATGGGGCAAAGTCGGTGTATTTATAACCGAACAGCTCGTCTGATATCTCGCCCGTGAGCAGCACGCGCACATCGGTCTTTTCGTGTATCGCCTTGCAGCACAGATACATACCCATGCTTGCACGGATGGTGGTTATATCATAAGTGCCGAGCATCGCTATGACCTGCTCGAGCGAGGAGATGACCTCATCACGGGTCATGGTTACCTCCATATGCTCCGAGCCTATGAAATCGGCTACCTTGCGTGCATATTTGAGATCGATGGGGTCCTGATCCATGCCTATTGCAAAGGTACGGATCTTCCTGCCGAGTAGCTTTGCCGATATTGCGCACACTAGGCTGGAATCCAGTCCGCCGGAGAGCAGGAAGCCGAGCGGCGCGTCCGCGTCAAGGCGCTTTTCAACGCCCGCGATCAGCTTTTCGCGGATCTTGCGGCATACGGTGTCGAGATCGTCGGACGAATACTCGGAAACGCTCGTAAGATCGGCGTAGCGCGTAAATTTTCCGTCTGCGTAGTAATATCCGGGAGGAAACGGCATTATATCATCGCACAGGCCGACGAGGTTTTTTGCCTCGCTTGCGAATATTATGCTGCCATCGGCATAGTGTCCGTAGTACAGCGGGCGGATGCCGATGGGGTCGCGTGCGGCGATAAGCTCCTGCTTTTCATAGTCGTAGATTATCATCGCAAATTCCGCATCGAGCTTTTTGAACATCTCAAGCCCGTACTCATGATACAGCGGCAGTATGATCTCGCAGTCGGACTCGCTCTTGAAGCTGTATTTTACACTAAGCTCCTCGCGGAGCTGTCGGAAGCCGTACAGCTCGCCGTTGCAGACTACAGCATCGTTGCCGAGGTAAAACGGCTGCATACCGCGTTCATCCAGACCCATTATTGACAGTCTGTGAAAGCCCAGCACCGCGCCGGGCAGCGTCGCCATACGCGTTGCGTCCGGACCGCGTGAGACCGTGCGGTCGAAATACGCTCTGATTGACTGAGCGGAAAGCTCCTTAGTTGTGAAACCGATGATTGAACACATAAAAAATGCACCTCCGAATTTTTTGGGCAGCTATCCCTAAACTTTAGGACGAATAGCTGCAAATCCGCGGTGCCACCTAACTTATTGCCGAAGCAATCACTTTTACGGGCTCAAGCAAGCCCTCGTGCCTTAACGCCGCACTCCGCGTCTTGCCTACTCGGTTTCCCTTTCAGCTTGCTGCTGGTAAAGTGTTATTCACTCATCCTCCGGTATCGGGCTCGCACTGTCCCCGACTCTCTGTGACCGAGCATATGAGCTACTTGTCTTCGTCATAGCATTTGCCGTATTAAATTCGCGCTGTTTTCAATGCCCTATAAAAAACTAAATTCTGCCGCACAGAGGAATGCGGCAGACTTCAGTTTTACAGATGAGAGAGCAAATGATTACAACAAATAAGGCTCAAGGAATTTCCTTGCTTCGACCTTATGGCGGTATATTAGCACAAGAAGTTTGATAAATAAAATACATATACCATTGCGGTTGCCATATCAAAAAAATATGGTATAATGCTCTCAATAGAGAGAGGAGTATGGAGATGGATCTGAGAACACTTAGATATTTCACGGTTGTGGCCGAGGAGCTGAACATAACCCATGCGGCCGAGAGGCTGTGCATGAGCCAGCCGCCGCTGAGCAATCAGATGAAGGCTCTTGAGGAGGAGCTCGGCGTCAAGCTGTTTATCCGCGGCAAGCGGCAGCTGCAATTGACCGACGCCGGCAGGCTTCTGCTTCTGCGTGCAACTCAGATACTGGATATGACCGAAAAGGCGCAGCGCGAGGTAATGAGCCTTGAGGGCGGCATGAGCGGAACGATAAACCTCGGCATTGTCGAGGGGCGTGCGCCGTTTCTCATAGCTCGCTGGATAGCTGGCTTTAAGGAGGAGTTCCCCAACGTAAAGTACAGCATGTGGAACGGCAGCAGCGACGATGTGCTCGACAGGCTGCGTCAGGGGCTGGTCGATCTCGCGGTCATAGCGGCACCCTACGACACCGAGCACCTTGAGGGCATCACCGTCGGGCGCGGCCCGTGGGTCGCAATAATGTCGCGTACAAACGAGCTTGCTCAGCTGCCGGGCGATGAGATATCGCTGCAAAGCCTCGCCGGAAAGCCGCTGATCGTGCCGAGCCGTCCCTCGCGCATCGATGCGATACGCGCATGGTTTTCCGAAGCCGGAGCCGAGCCGAAGATCATCTGCACGCTGTCAAACTATCTTGACGCCATTGCCATGTCCGAGCTCGATATAGGTATAACTATATTCCCCCGCACAACGTACACGCCGAATGATCTGCTGGTGACAAAGATAATAACCGAGCCCGCACGGCAGATAGAATATGTGCTTGTGCGCATGAAAAACCGCGAGCCGTCGGAGCTCATGACGGAGTTTATAAACTTCGTGCGCGACACGGAGGACACCACCGCCGATGATCCCGGCTTCAGCGAGATACTCAAGAACGAGTACGTCCCACCTGCAGATACGCCTTATCTTTAATGGCGCCTTCACGCACCTGCGGATACATATATTGCGTCAGCACGACCGGAAACTGCGGAGAAAACCGTCACAAGCGTAATGGGCAAGCCCATTCCCTACACGGTGCGGCGCAGTGTTGGAAAGCGTCAGTTTTCCGCTTCTGCCGGTATCTTCGACATCGGGCTGCTGTAACAAATGTATAGGCGCGGCCTTGATTCGCCGCCGAAAATTCGTGCAAATGTGTTAAAAGTTCAGAAAGGGTATTGACAAGAAAAAAAGCCTGCTTTATAATGCGGCTCAAATAAGACAGCACCTGATAGAGGTTGCGGAAAAGATGAGTACTCCACGGTATACGCCGGCAAGCGGCTGCGGAGGAAAGGCAATTCCGCCGAAGCGCAGATACGGTTGCCGCCGTGCTGACGCTGGGACTTCGCTGAATAAGCGTCGGACTGTCACATTATTATGTGGAGAGCTATCGAAGGCAATATAATTTTGGAATTTCTTTTTCAAAGCCTGCGATACCGCTTCGGGTCGCAGGCTTATTAATTTATCAAAAAGGAGTTCCGAAAAAATGAGAAGAACAAGAAACCTGATCGCGCTGCTTATGGCGGCGGTAATGTGCCTGTGCCTGTTTTCAGGCTGCGGCAGCGACAAGGGCGGGAGCGATTCCGCGGCAGACCTCACGAAGGCAACGAGCATAGCAGACCTTGCCGGCTGCAAGATAGCCGCACAGGCCGGCACCTTCCACGCCGACGCGCTGACTCAGATCGAGAACGTTCAGTCCTCGACCTACCCCGAGTTTGCAGACCTTCTGACCGCGCTCAAGAGCGGCGCTATCGACGGCTACATCGCCGAGGAGCCGACGGCCTTCTCCGTATGCCAGTCAGACGACAGCCTGACCTACATTCCTCTGAAGAATAACGACACGGGCTTTACCGCAACTCCCGCGGACGTCGGCATAGCGATCGGCCTTAAGAAGGGCTCGGAGCTTACCGCACGCATAAACGAGGTGCTCGCGACCATCACCGACGAGCAGCGCGAGGAGCTCATGGAGCAGATAGTCACCCTCTCCTCCGGCGGCGAGGTCACCGAATTTGCGGTAAGCTGCCCTGCACCCGCAAGCACCAGCGGCGTTCTCAGAGTCGGTATGGAATGTGCCTATGAGCCGTACAACTGGACCGACATGGACGGTACGAGCCTCGGCGCAGTTCCCATCTCCGGTGAGGGCAAGGACGGCCTGTACGCAAACGGCTATGATGTTCAGATCGCACAGTATGTCGCAAACAAGCTCGGCATGAAGCTCGAGATATACTCCATCGAGTGGGATTCCCTCATCCCAGCGCTTGAATCCGGCGCTATCGACGCCATTGCTGCCGGCATGAGCCCCACCGCCGAGCGCGCACAGCAGGTCGACTTTACCGACACCTACTACGAGTCCAACCTCGTCGTTATCATCCGCAAGTAAAAGCATAAGGGAGCATCCAAACCCCGTTTTTAAGCGGATCTGAGCGCCGCAGGCTTCGCTTTGCTCAATCACAAGGCCGGCGCATTTCAAGGACGATAACGAAGAGAAAGGGCAAAAAAATCTTAGCTGAGGCGGAGCTCGGATGCTCCCCTTATGCTCAGGAAAGACCGGTAAACTGCCATGAGCTTTTTTAACGATGTTATAAATATAGTTGTCAAATACTATCCTCAGCTGCTTGACGGCGTGGGCAACACCATGCTGATCGCGCTCATCGGCACGGTTGCCGGTCTCGTGATAGGTCTTATGACCGGCGTTGTGCGAACAGCTCCGCTGTCGAAAAACGCGGTGCTGCGTGTGCTTCACAAGATACTCAACGCCGTCATCGCCGTGTATGTCGAGATATTCCGCGGCACACCCATGATGGTTCAGGCAATGGTCATCTACTGGGGCTATGCCTTCGCGACCGGCGGCAGCACCCTGCCGCTTATCCCCTCGGGCATTCTGATAGTTTCGATAAACACCGGCGCGTATATGGCCGAGATCGTCCGCGGCGGCATAATCTCCATCGACAAGGGCCAGTTCGAGGGCGCGATGAGCATCGGCATGACCCATTCGCAGACCATGCTCAAGGTCATAATCCCCCAGGTCATGCGCAACATCCTCCCCTCGGTCAGCAATGAGTTCGTCATAAACATCAAGGATACCTCGGTGCTGAACGTCATCGGCGTAACGGAGCTGTACTACTTCGCCGGCATCATAAAGCGCCAGAGCTTTGAGACGTTCCAGACCTATCTCGTCGTCTGCGTCATATACTTTATCCTGACGTTCACGATAACGCGGCTGCTGCGCTGGGTAGAGCGTAAGCTCGACGGCGGCGACAGCTATGTCATATTCGGCTCGCAGTCGGACAGTGCAGCCGAGATCCGCATAAGCAGGGAGGAGTCGTAAGACATGGCCGAAAAAGTAATTGAGCTCGTTCATCTTCAAAAGCAGTTCGGCGAGAACACCGTTCTGCGCGATATAAACCTTAGCGTATCCAAGGGCGAGGTGCTCAGCATCATCGGCGCGTCGGGCTCCGGCAAATCAACTATGCTCAGATGCATAAACCTGCTCGAGACTCCGAGCTCGGGACAGATACTCTATCACGGTAAGGACATCACCTCGCACGACATGAGCCTTTCACAGTACCGTGCAAAGGTCGGCATGGTGTTCCAGAGCTTTAATCTGTTTAACAACATGACCGCCCTGAATAACTGCATCACCGGTCAGGTCTCGGTACTAAAGCGCAGCCGCGAGGAGGCCGAGGCGACGGCAATGAAGTACCTCGAGCGCGTCGGCATGGCGCCGTACATAAATGCGCGGCCCTCGCAGCTCTCGGGCGGCCAGAAGCAGCGCGTCGCGATAGCCCGTGCGCTGGCGATGGAGCCGGAGGCGCTGCTGTTCGACGAGCCGACGAGCGCGCTCGACCCGCAGATGGTCGGCGAGGTGCTCGACGTTATGCGCTCTCTTGCCGACGACGGCCTGACGATGATAGTCGTCACACACGAGATGGCTTTTGCCCGCGACGTGTCGACAAACGTCGTGTTCATGTCCGGCGGTGTCATCTGCGAGGAGGGCAGGCCCCGCGACATATTCGAAAATCCGCAGAACGACAAGACGAAGGAATTCCTTTCAAGATTTCTGCACGGATAAAATAAAGCGCACCACCAGAAAGGCGGTGCGCTTTCGAGACTGTCAAAAAACCTATGCTGCCGAGTAAATACAACCGCGCAGCGGGGGAGC
>URAL01000031.1 GCA_900545805.1 uncultured Eubacteriales bacterium
TTATCCATCAGCTCTCCTCACATCAAATAAATCAGCAGAGAATAACTCATGGATTTACATAATTACTGCGTAAACACAATATAATACAATTTTTAAATGTAATCAAGCGTTTTCTTAAAATAATATCAATTTTGTTAATTATGTCGATATATTATGTAAACTTTGTTATGTAAACCATGTTACTCTCGGTCATTCAAAAGTTCTCTGCCTCAAGCAATAATCACAAGATTTTGTTCAGCCTTAACGTGATATTCACTACATATAGGTTATCACTTAAAATTATGTAAACCGCCATTGCTATATACCGCTTGTTATATCAAGCCCGCTTTTTGCGGCTTTTATGAAAGTTTTTGTTACTTTTGCCTAAATTGATGCTCCCTCCTATCAGGCCGCTCACCGATGATACTGCAAATATCGTAATGATTTTAAGCCAATCCACCTCCGTCGGATAGGCAAGCAGCGGAACGGCCACGATAACAGCGGAATACATCAGCCCGATTGTAAGGCCATATATGCTTCCTCTTCCCTGCCCTGTGTTCGATACGATCGACGCAGTCATCACACTAATCGCTATTGCTGCGCTTATCACAATATCCGAATACTCCTGCTGGCATTTTCCGTTTTTTACGAGCAGTGCATATATGCCGCAAAGCACCGCCGTCAGAGCTATGGCCAAGACGGTCCCCGTCAGCACTCTGCTTTTTCCCTTGCCTTTACTTGCAGACATAAAAATACCTCCGGCACATGATGTTTGTACATCATATTTGTCCGAAGGTATTTTTATGCTATACAGCATTGAGCATTGCGCCTAATTACTTTTTCTCTTTTTCCTTTGCTTCCGCCGCTTCAGCTCTTACGTTGCTGCTGACAGCCCACTTCTTGAACTGAACGCGAACCTTATCCTCGCCGGTCTCGAGGGTGATATCATCCTCAGTAACATGAACGATAGTTCCCATTATTCCGCCAATGGTAACGATCTCATCGCCGACGCTCAGTGCGCTGCGCATTGCTTCTATCTTCTTCTGCTTTTTCTTCTCGGGACGAATCATGAAGAACCACATCAGGACGAAGAACAGAAGAAGGATAATGATCATGGAACCGGAACCGCCTGCTCCGCTGGTTGCTGCTGCTAAAAACATAGTGTGCTCCTTATATCAAAAAATTTTTTCACTTTACGCATTATTATACATAGTAATGCTTCGCATTTCAAGTCTTTTATATCCTCGTATCCAACATTTTTGAATACTTTCCCCGAAACTGTTCAAAACCTTCGGTTTCAAGGCTCTCGCGTATTCTTTCTGTGAGCTTATTGTAAAAATATAAATTGTGCATGACTGCAAAGCGCATTGCCAGCATTTCATTTGCCTTGAACAGATGACGTATATACGCCTTGCTATACCGCTTACAGACCGGGCAGTCGCACTCCGAGTCTATCGGCAGCTCGTCACGCATGTATTTTTCGTTTTTGATGTTAATGATCCCGTTCCAGGTAAACAGGTGCCCGTGCCTGCCGTTTCGGGCCGGCATGACGCAGTCAAAAAAGTCAACTCCGCGCGCAACGCCTTCTATAATATTGCCCGGCGTGCCTACGCCCATGAGATAGCGGGGCTTGTCCTTGGGCATATGCTCTTCAACGGCTTGAATGGTATCATACATTTCCTGATGCGTTTCGCCGACGGCAAGACCGCCGATGGCGTATCCGGGAAGATCGAGCTCAGCAATTTTTTTCATGTGTTCGATACGTATATCGGTAAATACCGCGCCCTGATTTATGCCGAACAGCATCTGTCCGGGATTGACCGCATCCTCACGGCTGTTGTATTCTCCGATCGCCGCCTTACATCTGATGAGCCAGCGATAGGTGCGTTCGCAGGATTTTTCAACATACTCTCGCGGGGACGGGATCTTTATGCACTCGTCAAAGGCCATGGCAATATCCGAGCCGAGGTTCGCCTGTATTCTCATGCTCTCTTCAGGCCCCATAAATATGTGCCGTCCGTCGATGTGGGAATTAAATTTTACGCCATCTTCGCTGATCTTTCGCAGGCTTGCCAGCGAAAATATCTGAAATCCGCCGCTGTCTGTAAGTATGGGGCCGTCCCATGTCATAAATCTATGAAGGCCGCCCATATCCCTTACCAATTCATCTCCGGGTCTGAGGTGCAGATGATATGTGTTGGACAGCTCGACCTGACAGCCGATGGTCTTGAGATCCGCCGCGGAGAGCGCACCTTTTATAGCGGCGGCAGTACCGACATTCATGAATACAGGCGTTTGCACAGTTCCGTGAGGCGTTTCAAGCTCACCTCGGCGGGCGCGGCCCTCTTGCTTTTTTAGTTTAAACATGGTCCCCTCCCCTATTCAATAAACATCGCATCCCCGAACGAGAAGAATCTGTACTCCTGCTCTACGGCAGCAGAATACGCATGCAGCACATTCTCACGTCCCGCAAGAGCCGAGACGAGCATTATAAGCGTGCTCTCCGGCAGATGGAAGTTTGTTATCAGAGCATCGATGCATTTAAACCTATAACCGGGATAAATGAATATATTCGTCCAGCCTGAGCTTTCATTTATCGTTCCGTCCTCCTGTGCAAAGCTTTCGAGCGTGCGGCATGAGGTAGTTCCGACAGCAATCACTCTGCCGCCATTTTTCTTTGTTTTATTAATTATTTCTGCCGTTTTCTTCGGAACCACGCAAAACTCCGAGTGCATCTCGTGCTCCTCTATTATTTCGGTCTTCACGGGTCTGAACGTTCCGAGGCCGACATGCAGCGTGACAAAGCACGTGTTCACGCCAATGTCCTCTATTTCTTTAAGAAGCTCTTTTGTAAAATGCAGACCTGCCGTCGGCGCGGCAGCACTGCCGAGCTCACGTGAATATACCGTTTGATATCGCTCGGAATCCTGAAGCTCTTTCTTTATATATGGAGGAAGAGGCATTTTACCCAATTTTTCAAGCTTTTCGAGAAATACTCCCTCATAGTGAAACCTTACTATTCTGTTTCCTCCCTCGGCAACACTCATGACAGTTGCCGTGAGCTCACCGCCGCCGAACGTAAGCTCCGTGCCGGGCTTCGTCTTCCTGCCGGGGCGGCTCAGGCATTCCCAGCAGCCGTCACCGAGGTCGCGCAGCAAAACAAGCTCCACAAGACCTCCGCTTTTGCGCGAGCCTATGAGACGTGCCGGAAGGACTCGTGAATCATTCATAACAAGGCAGTCGCCTGCCTTCAGATATTTGGTTATATCGTGAAAATGCCCGTGCTCAATTTCTCCGGTGCTCTTGTCCAAATGCAGAAGGCGCGAGGAATCGCGCTTTTCAAGCGGCGTTTGGGCTATAAGTCTCTCGGGCAGATAAAAATCAAAATCCGATTTATTCATTGCACATATGCTCCGTTAATATAATGTATTATTGCGGTGAGCTTTAATTATAATACAAAGCTCGAAATAATTCAACAAGTCATATATCTCTGCGCGCTGTCATAATGTTTATAAGTATCATGATTGGAGGTACGCTATGTTCAAAACTCCGATATTTAAGGGGTCGTGCACCGCGATAGTAACGCCGTTTAATGATAACGGCATTGATTTTGATAAAATGGCGGAGCTCATTGATTATCAGTATGATAATGGCACTGCAGCTCTTGTCGTATGCGGTACAACCGGCGAAAATGCGACAATGAGCCGATATGAGCACGAGGAGCTTATTGAATTTGTCTGCCGGCATAACGACGGGCGCATGAAAATTATCGCCGGTATCGGCAGCAACGACACGACCAAGGCTCTAGGCTTTGCCAAATGTGCGCTCAGATGCGATGCCGACGGTGTGCTCATGGTAACGCCGTACTATAACAAGGCAACGCAGAGCGGATTGGTAAGGCACTTTACATATGTGGCCGATCGGGTTGATATCCCGATGATAGTTTATAACGTTCCCTCCCGAACCAGCATCGGCATAAGGCTTGAGACATATGTCGAACTGTCAAAGCATCCGAACATAAACGGCGTGAAAGAGGCATCCGGCGATTTCAGTCTTTTTGCAGCTACAAGAGCAGAATGCGGAAACGATCTGTTTATTTGGAGCGGCAACGATGACAACACAGTACCGATGATGGCGCTTGGTGCACTGGGTGTTATATCCGTCGCATCAAATGTAGTGCCGGCAGCGGTCGCAAAACTGTGCGAGCTCTGTCTTGACGGCAGCTTTCTTCAGGCTCAGCAATTATACTTTAAATATTCGCGGCTGTTTTCCGATTTATTTATTGAAACCAATCCTATCCCCGTAAAGGCTGCGATGCGAATGATAGGCATTGACTGCGGAAAGCTGCGTCTGCCGCTTACCGAAATATCTACCGAGCATCTGCATCGTCTATCGGAAACCATGCGTAACTGCGGCATCGGCATAAAAGCAGAAAACTGAAAAGAGCAAGGCATTTGACACGCTGACCGGCCTATGGCCGGTTTTTTTATTTTATATATTCGCCGTCAGTTTTTTATAGTCACAGCACAGATGATGCTGCTCCGTACCCATAAGGCCGAAGCTTGAGCCCAGGCAGCATGCTTCCAGCTTCACTCGGCCACGGTAATATAGCATAAAAAGCTTTGCTTTTGCGCAATATCTGTGATAATATATTAAATCGTGTGAAAAATTATTGGGAGAGAAGCATGTATGGCTGATATCAGAAAGGAAATTGAACGGCGCAGAACCTTTGCGATAATCTCGCACCCTGACGCCGGCAAAACAACGCTTACGGAAAAGCTGCTGCTCTACGGCGGGGCGATACAGCTCGCGGGCTCTGTAAAGGGTAAAGCTACGGCGCGGCATGCCGTGTCTGACTGGATGGAGCTTGAAAAGCAGCGAGGAATATCAATTAGCTCATCTGTAATGCAGTTTGAATATAATGGCTACTGCATCAATATTCTTGACACTCCCGGTCACCAAGACTTTTCCGAGGATACCTACCGCACACTCATGGCCGCCGACAGCGCCGTCATGGTTATCGACGCGGCAAAGGGCATTGAACCGCAGACTAGAAAGCTCTTTAAAATATGCGCAATGCGCAATATACCCATCTTCACCTTTATAAACAAGCTCGACCGCGAGGCGAGAAGCCCCTACGATCTTATGGAGGAGCTTGAGCAGGAGTTCGGCATCGGCACCTATCCTATGAACTGGCCCATCGGCTGCGGCATGGACTTCAAGGGTGTGTACGACCGCGAAAAGCGCGAGATACTCGCATTCAACGAATTTCACCGCGGTCAGGACAAGATAAAGGCTATCGAGTGCAGCCTTGACGATACCGAGACCCTCGACAGTCTGATCGGCGAAAAGCTGCGCAGAACACTGTGCGACGACGTTGAGCTGTTGGACGGAGCGGGCTACGAGTTTGATATTGAGCAGGTGCGCGACGGCAAATTAAGCCCCGTATTCTTCGGCTCGGCACTCAACAACTTCGGCATCGAGCCGTTCCTAGAAAGCTTTCTTGACATGACCATGCCTCCACTGCCGCGCAGGGCCGGCGATGAGATCGTCGATCCGTTTACCGACAAGTTCTCGGCCTTCGTATTCAAGATCCAGGCGAACATGAACAAGGCTCACCGCGACAGGATAGCGTTCATGCGCATATGCTCTGGCAAGTTCGAGCGCGACAAGGAATACTTCCATGTTCAGGGCGGCAAGGCGATCCGCCTGGCGCAGCCGCAGCAGCTCATGGCGCAGGAGCGCGCAATAATAGACGAGGCCTACGCCGGAGATATTATCGGTGTTTTCGACCCCGGCATCTTCTCGATCGGCGACACGATATGCGACAAGAGCATGAAGGTCGAATTTGAGGGCATTCCTACCTTTGCTCCCGAGATTTTCGCGGGCGTTGAGCGTATCGATACGATGAAGCGCAAGCAGTTTGAAAAGGGCATCATGCAGATAGCTCAGGAGGGCGCGATACAGATATTCCACGAGCCGTACACCGGCGTTGAGGAGATCATCGTTGGCGTCGTCGGCATACTTCAGCTCGAGGTGCTCGAATACAGGCTGAAAAACGAGTACGGCGTTGACGTTCGCCGCCGCAGCATGCCCTACGAGGTCGTGCGCTGGATAGATAACGAGGGTCTCAACCCCAACGATCTCAATCTTACGAGCGACACGAAGTGGGTTCAGGATTTCCGCGGAAATAACCTGCTGCTGTTCACCTCCGAGTGGTGCGTAAACTGGGCGCTTACGAAAAATCCGGGGCTTGAGCTCAGGGAATTCAACAGAGAGTAAAAAAATGCACCGCATGGTTTCCCATGCGGTGCGGCGTATTTTGTGGGGCGCTGCTTCGCCCTTCCCTATAGCTTATTGACGATTTTATAATACCACAATTTGCTCGCTTCTTAAATTCGCAGTTATCCCAAACTTGCGTGCGACTTTTTGTGAGTTTTTCACAAAGTTGTCAAAAGTCGCACGAATACGCACTTATCAAGGCCGCACGCCGGGGCAAAAGCCCCGGCGTTTTGGTTTATGTCCTGTTATGCTGCTTACTGTGCTCTGTAGAGGAATGTTACGACCTGGGCGCGGGTGCAGGTGTCGTTCGGCGAGAAGCGGCCGTTACCTGTGCCTTTGGTTATGCCGTTTGCGACTGCCCAGTTGACGGCGTTGTAGTAGAACGCCGTCGACGGAACGTCGGCGAAGCTGCTCACGGAGCTCACTCCCGGCGAATTTTCCACACGGTGCAGGAATGTCACTACCTGACCGCGGGTGCAGGTGTCGTTCGGGGCAAACCTATTTCCGCCGATGCCGGTGGTGATGCCGTTTGCGACCGCCCACTTGACCGCCTCGTAGTAGAACGCGCCGGGCTGAACGTCGGAAAAGCTCACATTCGCGCTCACCGTCGGCTTACCAGCCGCGCGCCACAGGAATGTTACGACCTGGCCGCGCGTGCACTGTCCGTTGGGGTCAAAGCGATTATTGCCCACACCGGTGGTTATCTCATTCTCTACCGCCCACTTGACAGCGTTTGCATAGAACGCATCGGAGGGAACGTCAACAAAGCTCACGGCCGGCTTGTAATCGGGGTCTTTAGCGCCACAGCGGGTGCAGACGCCGCCGACGTAGCTGTGACCCAGCGAATCGGTGTAGCTACCCTTATAGCTGTCGTTGCAGACAGAGCAGGTGTAGGTCGTGTAGCCTGCCGCCGTGCAGGTCGGAGCGGTTACTGCCGCGGTGTAGCTATGCGTATGGGGTGCCTGATAATTCGGGTCTTTCGCATTGCAGCGGGTACATACTCCGCTAACATAGTTGTGGCCGAGGGCATCCACATAGGTGTCCTTATAGCTGTTTCCGCAGGAGCAGGTATACATAGTGTAGCCACCCAAAGTACAGGTCGGAGCGGTTACTGCCGCGGTGTAGCTGTGAGTATGTGACGCTCTTTCCCATATTGCATACAAGATGAATTCATCTGCATTGCTGCAGCCGTTTGCCCATGAATAATCGAGTGTTCCGCTAAATCTGTCGCGATATACGCTCCTACTGTAGCCATTATTCTCGATTTCTTTTGCAGTTTGCCATCCATGCCCTTCAGTATGCCATTTGCCGTCAGCTATTCTGTATAGAGTCCAGCCAGTAAATTCGTATTCAGATTTTGTGAAAGTACAATCCTTGAATGTAATACTTTCGCCATGTTTTACGATCGTGTTTGCCATATTCCCATTTCCGCCGTTTGCGTTATATGAGATTATATACTTCGCAGGGGACAAATTCGAATCATAAATAAAAAGCCCATCAGAGCATTCATACCATTTATTGCCGAATAGATTGATCACATAGCCTATAGACTGTGCAGTAGTTCCTTCATTGAAATTTCCTGAGGTCGAAGCTAAATCGTATGGCCTTGATTTGTATATTTTCCCGCTGTCCGCTCGAAGTTCAATAGAATCATAATTCGATGGCAGATTTGCTCCGGGATCCGACTTTAAATAGCTTGAATAAATGCACTTGCCGCTATCGTTAACATACCACAAGTTGCCATATTGGTTATATACATATCCAATAGTGTTAAAAACCTCACCCTTGATATATTCCCCGCTCCGATTAGAATTGCTTTTTGGGGAATCATATATACCTTTTTCTGCGGCAAGGACTTCAAGTTGCGTGTCTGCATAATCGGATGGAGTTCGCCTATCAGACGAAACTACAGCAAGATAACTGCTGTGAATATAGGCAGTTCCTGTGCCCACTTTAATGCTGTACCACAGATTGCCTGGCGTGTTGTATATATATCCAACGACATCAACAACGTCACCCTTATTTACAGTTGCACGCACAGCCGAAGATGAATCCGGATAGTCTCTAACGGTCTTCTGATTGCACATCACCTTCATTTTTGCAACGCAATAGTTTGAAGGAGGTAGTTCTTCGTACGACGTTATTTCAAAATAAATATTGTGGACAAAATCACCTTTGTCTGTTTTGTAAAAAACGTCACCATTTGAATTATGCACATAACCAACTATATTTATAGTTTCATTTTCATATATAGTCCTTGTTTGATTTGATGAGCTTATAGGCTCTGAAAACACTCGCTTTTCAATGCATCTTACAATGCCTGTTGCATTGAAATCAACAACGTCATACTTTCCAGCATCTCCGGTGTTTCCATTGATTATGTAGTTATCAGCTCGAGAAATAGTAACATATTTATACTTATTATATGCTATTTTGTGCTTTTGAACTTTGCAATTCCCACTGCCAATATTCCAATTGCAGTCAAGTACAACAATTCCATCCGAATATGTAGATACAAATACTGCTGAATGTTTACTTTTAGATGTAACATCGCCAAATCGGAGAACATCACCTGGTCTTGCTATTGACATGGTTGAACCATTAAAGCTACCATCTTTAAGTTTGGAAAACCTGACTATATCACTAGAATTTGCAGAAAAAATATACCACCCCGCAAAGTTTGCAAAACCGCAACACGATTGACCGCGCGTTAACGAAGTATCATAGTAGTAATGCTTGAAGCCTGAGTTTGTTGAAGTAGGAACTCGCTTAACGGTATCTCTTAGCCATGCTTCCTTAATTACGTTTATCATACCGCAATTCTTACAGCCATGCCCACTTTCTCCTTTTGAGCACGCTTTTTGATTTACAGTAAAATATTTTCCGCTAAGTGCATTGATTAACTCATTTAGATTACTCTGAGCAGTATCCTCACTTACAGCTTTTGCTGCCGCTGCTTTGGCATCAAACGAACCCAAGGACGCAAAGCTCATTATAAGAACAACTATAAGAATAACACTCAGTATTCGTTTCTTCATATTTTCCTCCCGATATTTTCCCGCATAGCTGTCACAAGGTATACCTTTTGACGGTTGCGGTTTTCTAATGTCATGATAGCTGAAAATAGTCAAAATTGCAAGATATTGTGTAAAATTTTTTGGTAAAAAGCCTTGATTTGATTAAAAAATTCGTTTTTGACCACGAAAAGCACGTAAATTGGTTGACTGTCAAAATGTATACCTTTTGACAGTTGCGGTTTTTGCGCAAAAAACCGGCAGAGCTGGCTCTGCCGGTTTTGACTTTTATTTACTTTAAGCTTTCAAAATACTCGCGCGTGGTTTGGGCATCACTCTTTATCTGAGCCGCGAGAGCTTCGACATCGGCAAACTTATGCTCGGGGCGCAGGAATTTATAAAAATCTATGCGCGCCTGATGACCATAGAGATTTCCCCGGAAATCGAGCAGAAAGCTCTCGACATTGACATTGCCGGAATCGCTCACGGTCGGGCGGATGCCGACATTCGTGACCGACATGTACTCCTGCCCGTCGATATAAGCTTTGGCAGCGTAAACGCCGTGGCGCGGGATGATGATCCCCTGCGGAAAGCCCATGTTGATAGTCGGTGTGCCCATCTGCGTTCCGAGGTGGTAGCCGCTGCGGACAACATCGGTGAGCGTGTGCGGATGGCCGAGGTATTCATTCGCCTTTTCCATCTCGCCGCTTTCAATGAGCCGGCGGATAAGCGTTGAGCTAACAATGACTCCGTCACGGCATACGGCGGGTATAATATCACATCCGACACCGCGCCCCTCGCAATATTCCTTAAGCTTCGTAGCCGTGCCGAGGCCCTTATAGCCAAAGCGGAAATCATGTCCGACCACTATACAGCGCAGATTCATTTCGTCTATTATTTCATTGAGAAAAGCCTGCCAATCCATGCGCATAACGCGCTGGTTAAAGTGAATGACAACGACCTCATCTATGCCGAAGCAGCGCTTGAGTATGTGTTTTCTGTCCTCGGCGCTGTTTATGAGCGGAACGGTCTTGTTGAAAACCAAATTGTCCGGGTGGACATCGAAGGTGAGTACGGCAGGCTCAGCCCCGGTTTCATCAGCACGCTGCTTAATCATATTAATAAGCGCAGCATGGCCTACATGGATGCCGTCGAAAAAACCGAGCGCCATTACTTTCTGTTTTGTCATCAGCTTACCTCATAAAAGCTTTTTATAGTTTTCAGTTTTCCGCACTCGACTCTGCCGAGCAGCAGGAATTCGTCTGAATCCGAATATACCTTGTACTCTCCGTCCTCTGCGGAGATTTTTATAATATTCCCGTTTTTCAGGCGTTTTGCCGCGCTTTGGCTGACAGTGAGCTTCGGAAAAGACGCAAACAGCGTGTCCACCGGTAAAATAATATCGGAAAGTCTACCCTCGCGCACGGTAGTCTCGATATCGGCAAGGCTGTGAGCATCGTCGACCGAAAACACACCTGCCCGCGTTCGCCTCAAGCTGCTCATACAGGCTCCGCAGCCGAGAGCTTCGCCGATGTCGCTGCACAGTGTGCGCACATATGTGCCCTTTGAACAGGAGATGTTAAGGATGTAATCATCGCCGTCTCTGCCGGCAATATCAATAGCCGAGACTGTGATTTTTCTCGGAGCGCGTTCAACGCTCTCCCCTCTCCTCGCGAGCTCGTACAGCTTTTTGCCGCCTATCTTTATCGCCGAATACATGGGCGGTATCTGTTCTATATCTCCGATAAATCGTCCTATCGCTTCACGCAGCGCTGCTTCATCGGGCAGCGCGGCAGATTCGGCAACAATATTGCCTGTTATATCCTGCGTATCGGTGCTAACTCCGAGGTGCAGCCCTGCAATATACTCCTTGCTGTCGGCCTCGGCAAACTCCACAGCGCGCGTGGCTCTGCCGACGAACACTACAAGAAGCCCCGTCGCAAGCGGGTCAAGCGTTCCCGAGTGGCCTATCCGCCGCTCGTGCAGCATGCCGCGCAGCTTGGCGACAACATCGTGGCTCGTCCAATCCTGCGGCTTATCGACAAGGATGATGCCGTTCATCAAAGTACCTCGCCTATTGCCGATACGAGCATGTCAAGCGTTTCCTCGGGGGATGCCGTAATCGTGCAGCCGGACGCCATCCTGTGGCCGCCGCCGCCGAAGCGGGCGCATAGAGCGCTGCTGTCGAAAATCTCGTGCGATCTGACCGAGACCTTGCACTTATTGTCATCCGTCTCGCGGATAACAAGGCTTACGACACAGCCCTCGACCTTGCCCGGGAGCCCTGCTATATCATCACAGTCATTTTCAGTTGCACCGGCATCCTGCATCATTTTGCGTGTTACCGTCGCAGCGACGACCTTGCCGTCAAAAAAATATTTAAGACCCGAAAGCATGCTGCCCTCAAGCGTCATGCGGGCACGTGAAACCTGACGGAAGAGGTCAAAGTTAAGCTTACGCACCTCGGCGCCGAGGGTAAGAAGCTCACTCGCCGCGGCAAAGGTCTCGCTCGTTACGTTTGCATAGCGGAAACAACCGCAGTCGGTGGACACGGCCATGTACAAAAGGCTTGCCTCCTGCGCGGTAACGCTGCCGCACATTTCCTTTATGACCTTCAGCACTATCTCTCCGCAGGAGGCCTTGCTGCCGTCAAGCAGCAGTTCCTTCGCATAATGCGAGTTCGACGGGTGGTGATCTATGCAAACATCAACTCCACCGATAAAACCCGTAGGCAGCATATGCGCCTCGGCAACATCGACCGCCACAGTTCGGCTGTACTCAAAGCTGTCGGCAATATAGTCCTTAACATACTTCATATATTTCGGCGTTATATCCGGATTGTTATAGAGTGCGGCTTTTTTCCCCATTCTGCGCAGAGCCGAGCACAGAGCGGCCGCTCCTCCGAGCGTATCTCCGTCCGGGCGGACATGCGTTAACAGCAGAATGTTATCATGCTCACAGAGCCACGCGGCGCATTCTCTGATATTCATACCTCGTCCTCGTCGTGTTTTATATCAAGGTGGTTTATTATCTCGTTTATATGCGCGCCGTATTCAATGCTGTGATCGAGCTCGAACAACGGTTCCGGCGTGCTGCGCAGCTTGAGCGAGCTGCCAAGCTCACGTCTGAGCCAGCCGGACGCAGACTTGAGCCCCTTTTTGAACTCCTTTTCGTTCTGAAGTCCCATGACCGACAGCCATATCTTGCAATAGCGCATATCACCTGTGGTCTCAACGCGTGTCACGCTTATCATGCCCTGATTTACGCGTGGATCCTTTATCTCGCGCAAAAGCCTGCTCATGACAAGCTGAATATCGTCATTTGTTCTTGCCAGTTTATTTGAAGGCATTTTTTCTTCTCCTGTATCTATGAGTCGGGCGGCCCGAAAGGCCGCCCAAAGTGATTTATCAGACTTTTATCTGCTCCATGACGAAGCACTCGATAACGTCGCCGACCTTTATATCGTTGAATTTTTCGACCTGCATGCCGCACTCATAGCCGCTGGCGACTTCCTTAACGTCGTCCTTGAAGCGGCGCAGCGACGCAAGCTCGCCCTCGTGGATAACGATATTGTCTCTGAGCACGCGTACCGAGCAGCCTCGCTGGATCTTACCGTCGAGTACATAGCATCCGGTAACTGTGCCGACCTTGGAAACCTTATAGGTCTCGCGTACTTCAGCGTGGCCGATAATGACTTCCGCGAACTTCGGCGCAAGCATACCCTTCATGGCAGCCTCTATCTCGTTGATGCAGTCATAGATTACACGGTACATGCGCATATCTACATTTGCGCGAGCCGCGTTGTCACGAGCGGCACTATCGGGTCGGACATTAAAGCCGACGATGATAGCTCCGGAGGTCGCGGCAAGCATAACATCCGACTCATTTATCGCACCGACGCCGCTGTGGATAACTTTTACGCGCACCTCGTCGTTGGTGATCTTCTCAAGTGATGCCTTGACCGCCTCGGCGGAGCCCTGAACATCGGCCTTGACGATAATGTTGAGAGTTTTCATTTCACCGGCCTGGATCTGACTGAACAGATCCTCAAGACTCACCTTCTTGCTGCTGCCGAAGGCTGCGTTCTTCTGCTGGGTCTTGCGCTCCTCAACAAGCTCACGGGCCATGCGCTCGTCGGCAACGGCATTGAAGGTATCACCCGCGCTGGGCACCTCGGACATACCGGATATCTCAACGGGTACAGAGGGGCCTGCCTCGCTTATGCGCACGCCCTTGTCGTTTATCATTGTACGGACGCGGCCGACAGCCGTGCCTGCAATGATGATATCGCCGAGCTTGAGCGTACCGTTTTGAACGAGAACGGTCATGATCGGGCCGCGGCCCTTATCGAGCCTTGCTTCGATAACAGTACCCTTCGCGGCACGGTTCGGGTTTGCCTTGAGTTCCTGAACCTCTGCAAGAATTACAAGGTTTTCAAGAAGATTATCTATGCCCTCGCCGGTCTTTGCAGAGATCGGGCAGACTATGGTATCGCCGCCCCATTCCTCTGGAACTATATCGTACTCTGTCAGCTGCTGCTTTATACGCTCGGGGTTTGCACCGACGGTATCCATCTTGTTGATGGCAACGACGAGCGGGATGCCGGCAGCCTTTGCGTGGTTGATGCTCTCAATTGTCTGCGGCATTATTCCGTCGTCGGCCGCAACTACGAGGATCGCGATATCGGTTACCATAGCGCCTCGGGCTCGCATTGAGGTGAACGCTTCATGTCCCGGCGTATCCAGGAAGGTTATGGGGCTGCCGTTAATTTCAACAGTGTATGCACCGATGTGCTGAGTTATGCCGCCCGCCTCTCCGGAGGCGACATTTGCATGACGGATATAGTCAAGCAGTGAGGTCTTGCCGTGGTCAACGTGACCCATGACGACGACAACGGGGGCGCGGCCGACAAGCTCATCGGCACTGTCCTTATGATCGTCAATGAGCTTTTCCTCGACCGATACGACGACCTCCTTTTCAACCTTGCAGCCAAACTCCATCGCTACGAGCGCCGCTGTATCATAATCGACCACATCGGAAACGGAGGCAAAAACTCCGAGCTTTATCAGGCGCTTTATGACCTCGCCCGCCGACTTTTTCATTCTCGACGCCAACTCACCGACATTGATCTCATCCGGGATCATGACCTTGAGCTGCTGCTTTTTAGCTATCTCAAGCTGGAGCTTCTGCATCTTGTCACGCTCCTCCTGGCGGCGCTTTGCGGAAGCGGCCTGACCCTGCTGGCGCTGCTTTGCCTTGTTTACGATCTTTTCCTTGCCGCCCTTACGGTCGCGGTCACGGCTGCGGTTCTTATCGCCGGCCATATTATCGAATTTTTCGTCGTATTTGGCTATATTCACCGCCGCGCTGCCGCGGGTGTCGACAACTCGCTTTTCCGCCACCTGGCGCGGAACATGCGGCTTATTTTCTTTTTCCTTCTTCGCAGGTGCGGGCTGTGCGGCTGATTTACCGGCATGCTGCTGCGGCGCTGACTTTTCCTGCTTTTTCTCGGCAGGCTTTGTTTCCTCTGCCTTGGGTGCGGACGCAAAGATATCAGCAAGGCTGCCCACCTGATTATGCTGGGTAAGATACTCGAATATTACATCCAGCTCGTTATTCTCAAGAACCTGCATATGGTTTTTAGGAGTTGTAGCATAGTCGGTTAATATCTGAGTTATTACCTTGGATGTGGTGTTAAAATCCTTTGCTACCTCGTGTACTCTATATTTATTAATCATGCTCATGCATTGGTCCTCCTTTTACCTATCCTCTTGTTTTTCAGTCTGATGCTGTCGTTTTTGCGCTTTTTGCTCTCGATTGCGCGTCTTTGTATCGTTTGAGCCGCTTCATCGTACTCAGCAGGCGATATCTCACACAACAGCTTCATAAACGCGTTGGCAAAACCGATATCGCACACCGCCGCCATCGAGCAGCCGCTTTTCCCGACGTGTAAGGATATCTCTTCCTTTGTAAACGGAGCGGTTATGAGCGGAGCTTTGCTGCCATACAAGTATCCGGCAGCGCGCTTTTTCGCATTCGGCGATGCATCCGACGCAAGAAGCACGAGCTTTGCCGCATGCTCCCTGACTGCCGAGCCCGTATCCTCCTCGCCGATGCTCAGTGCATTGGCCCTGCGCATGAGTCCCAGCAGATTTAAGGCTTTTTCTCTCATGGTTTTGCCTCCATCTGCTGCCTGAGCTCTTCATATATTTCTTCAGGTATCTGAACTGAAAAAGCTCTTTCCAGCGCCTTAGACTTCATAGCTTTTTTAAGGCACTCGCCGTTCGGGCATAGATATGCGCCCCTGCCGGGCATCTTGCCCTTAAAATCCAGATTTACTTCCCCGTCCGGTGATTTCACCGCACGGATAAGCTCGCGCTTCGGCTTCATTTCCCGGCAGCCCAAGCACTGCCTCATGGGTATTTTCTTCTGCACTGCGGCTGCCTCCTTTCCCTTATGCCTCAGACTCTGGCTTTATATCGATCTTATATCCGGTAAGTCTTGCGGCCAAGCGTGCGTTCTGGCCTTCCTTGCCGATGGCAAGGGACAGCTGGCTGTCCGGGACTATAACACGGCAGCTCTTGCCGTCCTCGAGCATCGTGACGCTTATTACCTCGCTGGGAGCAAGCGCCGCCGCGATATACTCCTCGGGGATCTCACTGTATTTTATAATGTCGATCTTCTCGCCGCCGAGCTCCTCTACTATGCTCGCAACACGGCCGCCCTTCGGGCCTACGCACGCGCCGATCGGGTCAACATCGGGATCGGTGGACCAAACGGCCATCTTTGCACGGCTGCCCGCTTCACGGGCAATTGACTTTATCTCGACCGTGCCGTCGAATATTTCGGGAACCTCGAGCTCAAACAGGCGCTTTACAAGGCCGGGGTGAGTACGGCTTATGAGTACCTGCGGGCCCTTGGTGGAATTTCTGACCTCGACGACATAGACCTTTATGCGGTCGCCCTCTTTAAGCGGCTCGGTCTTGATCCTCTCGTTGGGAGCAAGCATCGCCTCGGTATACTCGCTGTTGGAGCTGATGCGGATGGAAACGCTTCCTGTCCTGGGTTCGATGCGTGATACGACGCCGGTGAGTATCTCGTGCTCCTTGGAGGTGAATTCCTCATACACGATGCCTCGCTCAGCCTCGCGGATTCCCTGGATTATGACCTGCTTTGCAGCCTGCGCTGCGATACGGCCGAACTTTTTCGTCTCAACAGGTATTTTTATGGTATCGCCGAGCTTTGCGCGCTTGGTCACCCTTTTTGCCGCCTCAAGGTCTATCTCCAGGGCGGGATCCTCTACCTGCTCGACGGCAACCTTGTTGACATACATCTCGATGCGCTTTCTGTCCTCATCGAGCAGGATATCAACATTATCCGCACACTCGGGATTATCGCGGCGGAAAGCGGCCAGCATGGCCTGCTTTATCTTGTCATACATGTATTCTCTGGGTATGCCCTTTTCTTTTTCAAGATCTTCGATAGCGGAGAAAAATTCAGCGTTCATTTCCAATATACCTCTTCTTATTTATATGGTTACGTGCAGCTTTACCTGCGCGATCTGTTCCTTCTTCAGATCAATTCCGGAAACCGTCAGATCTCCGTCGCTGTATTCTTCAAGCAAGCCGACGAGAGTTTTCCTTCCCTCATACGGACGATACAGCCTGACCTCGATTTCCGAGCCCATAAACTGCTCGAAATCCGACGGGCGCTTGAGCTCACGCTCCGCTCCGGCAGAGCCGACCTCAAACACATAGCTGCCGGGCACGGGATCTGCCTCGTCAAGTATCGGATCGAGTTTGCGGCTTATTGCCTCGCAGTCGGCAATGCCGACTCCGCCGTCCTTATCAATATAAACTCTCAGATACCATGTGCCGGCTTCCTTAATATATTCAACGCTCCACAGCCTGCAGCCTTCTTCCTCGACCACAGGCCGTGCGAGCGCCTCGACTTTATCACTGATCTTACTCATAAACAGCTCCTGATTCTATCATCCGTAAAATGCTCAACAAAAAGAGTGGGCTGTGACCCACTCTTGCATGCTTACTGACTTACCTTACTATAATAACATCAAAATACCGTGATTGCAAGTATTTTTTGCGTCGATTATTTATAATGCGCGACAAATTCCTCAAGGCACATACCGTTTTTCATGATAAACTCCGCAGCTTCCTTGCCGACGTACCTGTAGTGCCACGGCTCATCCCAGCCGGTAATGCTTTTTTTGTTACCGGGATAGCGTTTAATAAAGCCGAACCGTGCGCAGTTAGCGTCGAGCCAATCGAAAAATTTAGTGTCCATCTGGCTATAGTCGAGCACTTCATATTCTTTGTCTAAAATATCAACGGCAAGGCCGGTCTGATGATCGCTCGTTCCGGGCTTTGCGACAATTTCGGCTGCTATGCTCTGCGCTTCTTCGTAGGTATATGCCCCGTTTTTGCTCAGCTCGGATGCTTTTTCGTTAAACAGCTGCTGCTGATCGGCATATGATCTGTAGCCGGCGCTAATATACGGCTCAAAGCCCGCCTCCTTCGCGGCAGACACAAAAGACGAAAGGCTTTCGATAATGCGCTTATCAACATACGGTCCGCCCGATCCAAACTGCTTCACTGCCGGAGCGTATGACTTGATCGGAGTGGAGCTGTTTATAAGTATATACTGCCACTCGGTGATAGTTGTCACCGGAAACTCAAGATCCGTGTATTTTTCAAGCGAGACCTTGTCAGACGACTGATATTCGTCCATTGGATCCTTAAGGCCGTCAGTCTTAACGAACACAGAGTCCGCTCCGCCTACAACTACTTCAGAGGTGAGCTGAACGCGTGAGTTTATTATAAGCACCAGCATGGCAGCCATTATGATCATGAAAAAGGTCCACACCGTTTTCTTTATACGCATTTAGGCTCACCTCCTCATAAAATTTCATGTTATTTTACCACAAACCAAAGGCTTATACAAGAGCATTATATCCTGTCGTCATCGCCGAGCTCTGCTCGGAGCCTGGCAAGCGCTTTCTTTTCAATACGGCTGACATAAGAGCGGCTTATTCCGCATGCTTTTGCCGTCTCACGCTGTGTCATGGGCGGACTGCCGTCAAGGCCGTAGCGGAGCTTAATTATCCTTGCCTCCCTCTCATCAAGTGCGCTGCTTACAAGTCCTTTGAGTTTTTCGCACAGCTCAAGCTCGCCAATCCTCTCGCTCATCTCATCATCCTGAGACAGAACATCCATGAGCGATAAGCTGTTGCCATCACCATCCGTGTCAAGGACTTCCGAGAGACTTACGTCACACATGGACTTTTTCTGGCTTCTGAAGTGCATAAGTATTTCATTCGCTATCCTCTCCCAACGGATACATAGGTTGCTCAACAGGGGGCAAATCCGCCTCTCCATCCTCCGCAAAGAGGTAAACATAGGCATTTTTGCCGTCCCAGACCACCTTTTTGACGATGGTGCGCAGCAGGCGGCGTTTTTCCTCCAGCGTGGCAGAATCCGCCGCGCTGGCAAACGACTCGATCATCTCCTGATGGAAGGCAAACTCCTGATGGAGCATTCGGCTCTGTTCGGTGAGGGCTTCCAGCTCGGCGAGGCGCAGCTGCTGGGTCTCGCTCTCCTGATGGAGCGCGTCGATCTGTTCCATGACGTACTTCGCAGAGGTGTCGCTGGCAACGGACAGGGACTCCACCAGCCGTTTGATGCGGTCTTCTGTCTCGGCGTGTTTTTCCCGGAGCAGCGCCAGCTCTGCGTCGTAGCCCTCCTTGCTGCCGCTGATGACCTTTTTGGTCTGCGCCAGCAGCCGGGTAAGGGTCTCCTTGTCGGCGGACAGCTTGCGGATCTCCTCGATGATCTTGGCGTCCAGCGTGTTGCCGTTGCAGTTTTTCATGGCGCAGACTGTGCCGTGGCTGCGCTCCTTGGTGGAGCACATGTAGGTGTAGATCAGCTCGCCGTCCGCATTCTTGCGGTTGGTCAGCTTCGGGCGCATATAGTCGCCGCATTCGCCGCAGCGCAGCAGCCCGGACAGCAGCGCCACGTTGCTGCGCGGCCTGCGGTAGCTCTTGGATTTGTTGACATCCAGCATGGCCTGCACCCGCACCCAATCGCTGCCCGCGATGATGCCCGGATGCTTGCCAACCGCCACGATCCATTCCTCCATGGGACGGATCTGATTCGCCTTGCCGGGGCGCTGGAGCGTGCGGTTATATGCCATGACGCCGTGCTCGCCGTCGAATTCCGAACGCTCGGCAAACAGGTCAACATTGTTCTCTTTCAGATACTGATACGCCGTGTCGTCGGCGATCATGTAGACTGGATTCGTGAGAATTCCCCGGATGGCAAAGCGGGTGAACTGCTTGCCGCGCTTCGTGACGCAGCGGTGCTCCAACAGGTACTGGTCGGTCTTGCTGAGCGAGCCGGTTTCCATGAATACGGAGAAAATTGTTTTGACCATCTGGATTTCCTCCGGGATGGGCTTCAGCTTGTAGGCCTTGCGCTCCTTGCCGTCCACCGTTATCTTGGATTCACTCTCTGAAGCGTAGCCGGTGGGCGTGGTGCCGCCCAGCCAGCGTCCGGTCTTGGACAGCTCGTGCATGTTGTCCCGGATGCGCTCGGCGATGGTCTCCCGCTCCAGCTGGGAGAACACGGACG
>URAL01000032.1 GCA_900545805.1 uncultured Eubacteriales bacterium
ATGAAGTATTAGAGCAACAGCGGTACCTTTTGGAGCGCCGGATGTACCGCCTTGATCCTGCGCCGCCAAAGCTGTCGGCGCAAGAATACATCGTCCGTTATCTCACCACAAAAGAGGACAAGTATCTGACTTGGTACATCCACAATCAGGAGCCTGCGCTTAATAAACTGGCGCAGGCCGCCTGTGAGAGATACGCTATGACGGAGCATTTTGCGGACATCAAGCAGGCGACGGTGTGCGGTATCCTGACCGCTCTACAAAAATATGATCCGAGTGTCGGTGCGCCGTTTGCCGCTTTTCAGAAGCGGTATATACAGGATGGCGTGGAGGACTATATCCGCACGGCGCAAAGAGGTGTCGTCACCATGACGGCGGACACTTATCCCGTCCTGCGGCGCATTATGGCAATCTACCATCAAAGCGGCGATAATTGCAGCGACAGCAGCATCCAGCGAATTGCCGATGAAACAGGAATGGATACAAAGACCGTCCGACGGTACATTGCAATAGGTACACTGAACGAACGCCGAGTAGATTTTTACAGGCAATACGACGAGGACGACGAGGAAACGGCGGAGGACATTTCGGTGGACACAACCTCGCAGCCGGACAAGCTGTATTTTCGGTCGGTGCTGTACGCCGCCCTGTATGAAGCCTACGACAGCCTCACCTACCGGGAACAGCACACGGTTGCCAAGCATTTGGGCTTCTGTGATACCTGCTGGTCGGTCAGGAAAGCGGTGCTGATAAACGGTGAAATCAAGTATAAACCCGTAAAGCCTATGACCTTTGAAGAAATCTCTCACTCCGCCAGCCGCAAGTCCGATAAGGCTTCCGAGCGGACATATAACAGAGCGTTGGAAAAGATGCGGAAAGCTCTGCGTTATTACCTTGACTGTGGGAACAGGTCTAATTGCAAGCTCAGGGGCTCTTGAACAATATACCGACAGCCGCAAATAGGCTGTCGGTATATTGTTCGGTCATCCGGCAAATTCGGAGGACCGAGATTGTTCAAAAATGCTTGTCGGGTGTATTAACAATTAGGGAGTATGGGGAGAAAGGATGTATTAACGACAAGCATTTTCGGCGTGATTTAATATGCGGATATCTCCTTGATGTTATACTCGTTGCCTGTTTCGAGCCATGTGTTTTCGCTGCCGCAGTGTGGACAGATCTTGGCGTATTTGACCGTTTCGTAGGTCTTGCCGCAATCGCCGCAGCGTGTTATCGCCTTGATCGGCTCTATAATAAGCTCGGCCTCCTGAAGGTACTTTTCCTTTTTTATTGCCCACTGCCAAAAGTCTTTTATGTAGCTGGGTATTATGCCGCTGACCTCACCTATCTCCAGCGTCACAGAGGCAACCTTGGTAAGCTTATTTTCCTCGCACACATTGTTTACCGCACGAATGACATACATAACCGTTCCCATTTCATGCATGGCATCACCTTATTTTGCGCCCGTCAAACGCTTTACCGTAAGCTTTGCGGCACGCTTTATTCCGTGCTTGAGTACCGCCTGCTTTGCGTAGTCGCCGTTTATGTAATGTGCAAACTCAGGGTGTGTTCTGTTCAGATGAATGGCATCGAACTTGCACCGTGTCGTGCACAGGCCGCAGCCGATGCACTTTTTCTCATCGACGACAGTCCTGCCGCAGCTCAGGCAGCGGGAAGCTTCAAGCTTGACCTGCTCCTCGCTAAGACCGATGCGGTTATCGTGCATAGTCTTGGTCTTGCTCTCGTCATTTTCGTTGAACTGCCGTTCGGGAACATGGCGCTTTTCCTCGGGTATGACGATATCGCCCTTGTCGAGAGCCTTGAAATTGCGCAGGTTGCGTGCGATCGTGAGACTGTGGCCGGGATGGACTAAGCGATGGATACTGGTCGCGCCCTCACGGCCGTTGGCTATTGCGTCAATGGTATACTGCGGGCCGGTGGCAATGTCTCCGCCGCCGAAGATATCCGCATCGTCAGTCTGCCATGTGATCTCGGCGGCCTTTACAAGGCGGCCGTTCTGCGTTTCGACCTTTGTACCCTCAAGGACGTTGCCCCAGTCGGCGCACTGGCCGATGGAGACATATACATTTGAGCAGGGCACGATGACCGTTTCGCTTTCGTCGTATTTCGGTGCAAAGCGGCCGTTTTCGTCCCTCACGGACAGGCAGCGCCTGAACTCAACGCCGGTGACCTTTCCGTTTTCGCCTATGATGCGCTTCGGGCCCCAGCAGTTGTTGATCTGTATACACTCGGCAATGGCTTCTTCCTTCTCGTCGGGGACGGTTGGCATATCCTCATCACTCTCAAGGCAATAGAGCTTGACCGCACCGTCGCCCAAGCGGGTAGCCGCACGACCGACATCAATGGCCGCATTGCCGCCGCCGATAACGACCGTATCGCCGCTAATAGAGGTAGTCTTTCCGCTGTTTACGCTGCGGAGAAAATCAATGCCGCCGAGAACGCCCTCAAGCTCCTCGCCCTCAATGTTCAGGCGGATTGCCTTCTGAAGTCCGATGGCAAGATAAAACGCCTTGTAGCCCTGCTTGCGCAGCTCGGGGATAGTGACATCCTTTCCAACCTCAACGCCGCACCTAAACTCGACGCCCATAGCCTTGAGCACCTCGATCTCGGCGTTGACGATATCTTTTTCAAGCCTGAACGAGGGGATGCCCTTTGTAAGCATGCCGCCGGGGATCGGGTCTTTATCAAAAACGGTCACGGGATAGCTCATATTTGCCAGGAAATACGCACAGCTCATGCCGGCAGGGCCTGCGCCGATGACGGCGATCTTCTGCGTGTAATCTATCTCGTCACCCTTATGGCGAATCTTCTTGGGAATGTATCTTGTTTCTGCATTCAGCTCACGGGATGCGACGAACTTCTTTATTGCATCGATGGAGACAGGCTCGTCTACAGTTCCTCTGGTGCAGGCATTTTCGCAGCGCTTGTTGCAAATTGAGCCGCACACCGCAGGGAAGGGATTGTCCTGCTTTATAAGCTGAAGTGCTTCGTCATATCTTCCCTCGCCCGCCATTTTGACATAGCCCTGAATTGCGATGTGTGCAGGACATGCGGTCTTGCACGGCGCCGTGCCGGTATCGTAGCACTGGATCTGATTATCCTCACGGTAGTTGTAGTTCCAGTTCTTTTTGCCCCAATCAAGCGTTTCGTCCGGAAGCGTGACGGTCGGGTACTGGATCGGACCTTCATGAGTACACAGCTTTTGACCGAGCTTTGCAGCGCCGGTGGGGCAAATCTCGACGCATTTGCCGCAGGCAACGCAGTTTTCCGGCGTGACCCGGGCTCTGTATGCCGATGCCGAGCAGTTGGGGTTGTTGAAAAGCTGCGAGCAGCGCAGTCCGAAGCACGAGCCAACGGTGCAGTTGCAGATGCCGAATATCTCATCAGGGCCGTCACCGTTGGTTATCTGATGCATATATCCGTTTTCCTCGCAGCGCTCGAGCAGGGCAACGACCTCCTCGTAGCTTGCTCTCTTTACATCCTTGCCGGTCTCCCAAAGATACTGGGCATAGTCGCCGACGAGGATACAGACATTGTCCTCAAGCTCACCGCAGCCCTCGCCCCGTGTTACCATTGCCCTGCGGCACTGGCAGGGTGCGATGGCAAACTGATCTCTTTCCCTGTAACGCTCCAGCCAGTAGGAAAGATGCTCAACATCGAGCGATCGGCTCTCGTTCGGAATTGCTTTTTCGACAGGGATAACATGAAAGCCCAATCCTCCGCCGCCGGGAGGTACCATGTGCGAGATGCTTTCCATCGGCAGATAGCTCATCTGATAGGAAAACTCTCCGACCTTCTCGGGCACACGCTTAAAAAGCTCCTTGTTGTAGACTAAATTCTCAGAGCTGCCGACAACGAAAACGGGAATGAAGTACTGTTTATGGCGGTCTTCATTGTGCCAGTTATATTCGACAATGCCGATCTGCGCAAGCTCCTCAAGAAGCTTTTCAACACGGCCGACCTCCCAGCCGAGCTTGTGTGCGACCTCGGCCGGAGTGTAGGGCTTGCGCACCTTCATCTTCAGCATCAGCTGCGCCATCTCGTCTGTCAGGATCTCGTCGAGCATCCAGTATTCCGGACGGGTTTCATCCATCTTGGTCTTACCGAGGGTGACATCCATACAGTCGGTTATATGCTTTGCCAGTTTTACTATAAGGTCTCTCATACACCTGCTCCTTTCAGCGTCGTGATATGGTGAAGTGGTCACAAATAAAATAGCACTTAGATAATTGTTTGTCAATAAGAACATGAAAAAACCGTCGGATTTTCCGACGGTTTTTTCATTATCCGGCTTATATAACGGAATATGGCCCTTCGATAGCACTCATCTGACCGCTGCTTGCGTACCTGCGGGCGTTCTCAATATCCCTCTCGACTAAGCATTTGTACACGGTCTCCATGTTGTCGATAACGACCTGAATGCCGTTTTTCTCGATGAACATCTCATACATGCCCTTCTGCGGCTGGATAGTTGAATTATACAGGAGCGCACAGAACGAGTTCTGACTGATAATATACATCTTATGATAAAAATCAGTTATCAGCGTGCAGGTCTCGTGCAGTCCGTGCGGCTTTTTGACCTCGTCGAGTATCTCACCGAGCTGTGCTATCTCCTCATCGGAGGCTCGCTTTATCACGAGCTCAACTATCAGCGCATCCAGCGCAACACGGCTTTCGGTAAACGAACGGAACTCGTGCGCATTTATCTTGCCGCCGTTATAGCGGATGATCGAAAAAAATGTCTCCGTGTTTCCGTTGGCGATGTAATCGGCAACATATGTTCCGTGGCGGGGCTTGACCTCGACAAAGCCCTTTGAGGCAAGCTCGCTTATGCCTGCATTGACAACAGTGAGGCTCACGCCCATGATCGTACAAAGCTCTCTTGCCGGCGGCAGCTTATCTCCGGGCTTCAGCTCGCCGGAAAGGATCTTATTCTCGATCTGACGCACAAATATCTCTCGCACCGACGGTGCGCTTATTTTATTAAAGGTCATAGTGTCCTCCGGTAAAAATGCATTGCTTAGGCTGATATACTACACCAAAAAGCAAAAGCGGGCAATCAATTTTTATCCCGGCTTTCTGTGCTAAGCTTACAGCCTGTCCAGTTCTTTGTCACTCATACGGTATTCGGGTGCAACATTGTACACCGCCTCGGCCCGACGGCGGACGACCCGACGAAGGGGAAACGCTCCGGACTTTTTGCACCACTCGTAGGTTGTGTAATATGCAATATCTACCCCTATCGGAGCTATCGTTTCGGCAGGCTCCGAACTTAGTATAACTTCGGATCTCTGACAGTTAGCCGTCAACTGTATCATCCATTCATCGACCTTGTGAGTGGCGTCGAGAATGTCCAGCTCCTGCAAAAGCTCCAGACGAAACAGCGCGCCCGTGAGCTCCGGTCCAAATTCTATTGCTACGGTCAAAAATCGGTTGCACAATATCCACATCCGCTCAAAGTCGTTTGCCGCAGAAATGAAGTCGTCGAAAAAATCCTCCCTGTCCAGACGGACATCCGAAAGGATCTTGCCGATTATCTCTTTTTTTCCGGCAAAATTGAGATAAAAGGTCGAGCGGGCAATGTCCGCCTCACGGCAAATATCGTTTACTGTCGTTTTTTCATATCCGAGCTTGCGAAACAGCGCCACTGCGGCCGCTATGATGCGATTTTGAAGCTTTGCGGTTTCGTTCAGCATACCGATCTCTCCTTCGGACAGTGTGTCCATTCTTTTCGGACATTATATACGAAAATGCGTTTTTTGTCAAACGGCTTTCAACCCGTGTAGGCAAATACAAAGCATGTTTTTTGTGAGTTGTATAGAATGTAAGCTGCGTTAATTGAATGACAATCAGGCTTTTGGTATTATTATCCCAATACTTTCAGATAAAAAAACGGAGGAGAGGAAATGAAAGACCTGAAGCATCTCAACTACTTTGAGAACCTTTTGCAGGACAGCGGAAACGAGCTTGTCGATAAAGCAAGGGCAGCGGGCAGTATCTGCATCGGAACGACCTGTTATCAGATACCGGAGGTGCTGCTCAATCTTACGGGCTGCTTTGCCGTGAGGATGCGCGCCCCGAGAACGGGCTCAATGGAAATGGGCACCTACTATATGACAAGCCTCAACTGCGAGTTTGCCCGTGCGCTGCTCGAGCGCTGCCTTGAGGGTGGCTATGGCTTTCTTGACTGCATAATCGAGCCGTTTGCCTGTTCGCAGATGACAAGCACCATGGAGAACATCGAAAAGCTGCATCTGTGCGACAAGGATAAGCCCGATTTCTTTGTGCAGCATGTCGATACGCCAATAAAGGCCGACGAAAACGCAGTGCGCCACCTGACGAGAATGTGCCGTGCGAGGATACTTGAAAAGCTGCATGAGACCTTCGGCACGGATGTTTCCGACGCTGCGCTTCGTGATGCGGTGATGCGGTATAACGAGATATGCGATGTAATAAACGAGATCGGCAGCTACCGTAAGCTTGACGATGAAGAAAAGGGTGGCAGAGATACTTATCTGCCACCCTTTAGACTGCACGCTTTATGTAAAAATCAGCTCTGTGTTCACAATTTTCATCGCACGATTTCAGACATTGTTCAGCCCCGTGCGTTCATCCGCAATGTATTTTTCCATTGAATTGACCTCCTAAAGATTTTATGAAATCATTGTAGCGGGAGAATTATCTGAAATCGAATGTGTGGATATAGAAAATCACCGAGATTAGTCCATTTAGGACTTTTCTCGGTGATTTTCTATTTGCCCTTGCTATGCCTGATAACTTGATTCTTTGAATACTTCGTTATCAGCCCACAGCCTTAGGCAGTGGTTTTTTCCTTTGGAGCTGGTGGTGAGAATCGAACTCACAACCTTCTCATTACGAGTGAGATGCTCTGCCATTGAGCCACACCAGCAAAGGACATTTCGCATTTTAGCACATGCCGGCAATAAAGTCAAACATAAAAAGTAATAACTGTTCGTATATGTGCATATTTGTTATCCGCTTAGCGGAATTCTCTGTATAAGAAAAGCGTAGAAAATTCAAGGTCTTTACCTGTTGCACTTTCAGCTCAATTTGTTTACATAATTATTTCTGAAAATTATTATGCAAATAGTTATCAACATTTCCAACAGAGTTTTCAACACTAAAATTACGTTTAATATCAATGAATCTTGTCAATATGTCAGCAATTTCAAAAGCTTGAAGTCGATTTTTGTTACAAGCCGGAAACAAAATCTCGTTTACATAAGTCCATGTTTGTTGAGAGATTGAAATTCTTTACCGCCGACAATGATATGATCCAGAAGCTTTATGTCCACAAGCTCCAGCGCCTTTTTCACGAGCCGTGTGCAGTACTCGTCCTCCTTGGACGGAAGCGGCAGTGCACCGGGGTGATTATGGGCAATTATAACGCTCACGGCGTTATTTTTTATTGCCGCCTCGACCAGCATTCTTATGCCGACCTCCGTTGCATTAACGACGCCTCGGCTTATCTGCTTGCAGGCAATTATACCGTTTGATGAATTGAGCAGCAGCGCATAACAGACCTCGTTGACCTCATACATGAATTTTGCGACAAAATACTCTCCCGCGTCCTCGTTGCGGCGAATAACCTTGTTAGGCAGGCTTTTTGTGAGCAGATAGCGGCGGCTGATCTCGGGAATGAACTTTATGAGTGTTGCCGCGTTCTCGCCTATGCCGTCAACGCGCATAAGCTCGGCATGACTTGCCTCGAACACCGCAGCCAGCGAGCCGAAGTGCTTTAAAAGCCTGTGCGCAAGCTCGTTGGTGTCCTTGCGAGGCACGGCATAAAACAGCAGCATCTCCAGCGCGTTGTGATCGTTAAAGCCGTCCAGTCCGGCCTCTACAAAGCGGCTTTTCATTCGCTCTCTGTGTCCGTCGTGTACGCCCATGTGTCCCCTCTCCTTACAGCTCCATATTCGCATAGGCGTTGAGATCCCAGCCGGCTGTATTTCCGGCGAGGTACTCGTAATAGCCCTGGCAGCCTATCATCGCGGCGTTGTCTCCGCAGAGTCTAAGAGGCGGGACGAACAGCTTGCAGCCCGCTTTCTCGGCAGCAGCCCTGAAGTCTGCGCGGATGCGTGAATTTGCCGCCACGCCGCCTGCTATGGCTATCTTTTTATAGCCCAGCTCCCGAGCCGCCATCATGGTGCGCGGAACGAGAGCATCGCTTACAGCTGCGGTGAAGGACGCTGCCAGCGAGCTGCGGTCGAGCTCCTCGCCCTTCTGCTCGGCGTTGTGGACGATATTTATTACTGCCGTTTTGAGGCCGGAAAAGCTCATCTCATAGGGATGTCCCTCAATGTGCGTTCTCGGCAGGTGGTATTTTTTGTCGTCGCCGCCCTGAGACAGCTCGTCGATGGGCTTACCGCCGGGATACGGCAGGCCGAGCACGCGTGCGGTCTTATCGAAGCACTCGCCGGCCGCATCGTCTCGCGTTGCGCCGATGACCTTGAGCTCGGTGTAGCTGCGCACGTCAATTATAAGCGTATTGCCGCCGGATATTGCAAGACAGAGAAACGGCGGTTCAAGTTCGGGATAGGCTATGTAGTTTGCAGCTACGTGACCTTTTATGTGGTGCACCGGTATAAGCGGAACATTGAGGCTCATGGCCGCGGCTTTCGCAAAATTAAGGCCGACAAGAACGGTACCGATAAGTCCGGGAGCGTAGGTCACAGCTACTGCGTCGATATCGCATTTTTCAATACCGGCGGCCCGGACTGCGCGCTCGGCAAGGCGCGAAATGACCTCGACATGGCTTCTGGACGCGATCTCGGGCACTACTCCGCCATATATTGCATGAAGGTCGGCCTGAGAGAATATCTGATCTGTCAGAACGTTTCTCCCGTCCTCGACCACAGCCACGGCGGTCTCGTCACAGGATGATTCAAAGGCAAGTATTTTCATTTCTCTTCCTCACTCAGAAAACAAGTCATCAAAACGGCGTCCTCCTTCGGCCGGCTGTAATAGGCTTTTCGCCTGCCGACCTCGGTGTAGCCGTGTTTTTTATATAAGCTCTGCGCCGGGATATTACTCTCGCGCACCTCAAGCGTCAGAAAGCTCAGCTTCTTCGCTTTTGCCCTCTCATAAAGCTCGGTCAGCAGCATATCCGCAATGCCCTCGCGCCGTCTGTCCGGCGACACGGCAACATTGGAGATGTAGCCCTCGTCGAGAACATACATGAGCCCTGCATAGCCCACTGCCCTGCCGTTTTCATCCTCGGCGGCAAGGAATATGTGCATGAAGTCGGACAATTGAGCCATCAGCTGCTCATGCGTCCACGGAACGGAAAAGCACTGCTGCTCCATTAGCAGGATATCGTCAAGGTGCTCGGGGCGGGTATCGACAATGCGAACCATCACATGTCCTCCTCGCGCAGCTCATCAATAACGGCAAGAGTCTCATCCTCGATACGCAGAATGCACTTCTTCCAGCCGATCGGCAGAGTCGGCGGATAGATATCCTCATCGGCAAGGCACATTATGCGCTCGTCGAGATCCTGATATTCGTCGGACAGCTTCTGCGCCTGCAGAGCAGTCATGCACAGCACAACGTCGCAGCGCTCGAGTATCTCGCGTGTGACAGGAACGGCATAGCTGTGCGGCAGTCTTATATCCAGCGCCTCGCAGCATTTTTTTACACGCGGATTTATCTCATCCTTTGCGCTTATTCCACAGGAATAGGCCATGACCTCCGGACAATAATCACCCTTTGAGGTATTAAAGACAGCCTCTGCGACAATTGACAGGCTGTTATCGTCGCATACAAACAGTATGCTTTTAACGTTTATGCCGTTAAAGCCGCACAGCTCCGCCTGACGCTCGTCCCAGCGCTCAAGACTGCGGTCCCCGGCCTGGTTCTCGATATGGTGGGTAAGCTCATGATGAAGCGTGCTTTTTAAGCGGCGATGGAAGGTCTCGTCGTCCATATAGCCGTAGAGCTCGACAAACGAGCCGTAGTACAGCTCGATATGCCGCCCCATTTTATCGTGAAAGTACATGCCGAGCGTGTATCTTCCGTCTTCGTCGCGCACGGCTTCTTCAACGAAGCTCACGCCGCCGTTTAAATTTTTGAATATTTCTCCGGGAAGCTCATCGACAAGCTCGTCGAGAACATCCCCTGCCTGTTCATAAGTCAGCATTAGTGCGCCTCCGCCCAGCTGTGTCCTGTTTTTACGTCTACCGTTAGCGGCACGCTGAGCTTAGCCGCTCCGCTCATCTCCTCGCACAGGATATCGGAAACCCGCTGAGTCTCTCCCTCGGGGCACTCGCATATCAGCTCATCATGCACCTGCAAAATCAGCTTTGCCTTGAGCCCTTCGGCTTTAAATCTGTTATATACATTCACCATAGCAAGCTTTATTATATCCGCAGCCGTTCCCTGAATGGGCATGTTCAGCGCAACTCGTTCACCGAACGAGCGTGTGTTGAAGTTTGACGACTTCAGCTCCGGCAGATAGCGGCGGCGTGCGTAAAGCGTCTCGACATAGCCGTCCTGCTTTGCTTTTTCGACGATAGTCTTCATATACTCGCGCACACCGTCGTATTTATTGAGATATGCCTCCATATAGGCCTTGGCCTCGGACTGCATTACGCCGATATCCTGCGCGAGCGACCATGCCGA
Organism: uncultured Eubacteriales bacterium; assembly: GCA_900545805.1. Classification (GTDB taxonomy): domain Bacteria; phylum Bacillota; class Clostridia; order Oscillospirales; family Oscillospiraceae; genus F23-B02. Next base: position 10,657 of record URAL01000032.1, read on the forward strand.
TATACCGTAGACTATGCCGAAGTTTACTGCCTTGGCCCGGCTTCGCTGTAGCGGCGTTACCTCGTCTATCGGCGTATTGAACACCTGTGATGCCGTAACCGTATGAATATCCTCGCCCGACAAAAACGCCTCCTGCATGTGCTTATCGCCTGATATGTGCGCAAGCAGTCTGAGCTCTATCTGGCTGTAGTCCGCATCAACGAGGACATTGCCCTTTGAGGCGATGAACATCTCGCGGATGTGGCTGCCGAGCTCTCTGCGTATGGGAATATTCTGCAAATTTGGATCAGTGCTCGAAAGCCTGCCTGTAGCTGTGACGGTCATCTGGAATTTAGTCCTTATCCTGCCGTCGGGATCTATGAGCTTTAAAAGCCCGTCGGCGTAGGTGGATTTGAGCTTTGTCAGCATGCGGTAATCCAGCACCATCTGCACTATCGGGTGCTTGCCGCGCAGCTTTTCAAGAACGTCGGCATTCGTGCTCCAGCCGGTCTTCGTCTTTTTCCCTGCCGGAAGCATGAGCTTATCAAAAAGCACCTCACCGAGCTGCTTGGGAGAATTGATGTTGAACTCGCAGCCCGACTGGGCGTATATTTCCCGTTCGAGCTTGAGTATTGTGCCCGTAAGACTCTCGCCAAAGCTTGAAAGCGCCGCTCTGTCTATCATGAAGCCGTACTCCTGCATATCGGCAAGCACACGGCACAGCGGCATTTCGATGTCATAAAAAAGCTTCGTCATGCCGAGCTGCGTGAGTTTTTTCTCCGTAGATTCGCGCAGTCTGTACACAGCCTCCGCTCCAGCAAGCTCCGTGCCGCAATAGCCGATGCTCATGCGGCTAAGGCCGTAGTCGCTGGCAGTTGCATCGAGCAGATAACAGGCAAGTGCAGTATCGTACTCAAAGCCGTCAATCGGCAGCTTTTCTGCAATAAGCTGCGTCATGAGATTCTTAACATTGTGGCCGATTTTTTTCACCTTGTCAGAGAAAATGTATTCCGTAAGGCGCGTGTAATCATCACCGAGAGCGTTCCAGCGAGCAAGATACACTGTCTTTCCATCGCAGATCTCAAGGCTGTCAAAGCTATAGTCTGCCGTGACGGCGACAGTGCCGGCAGCATTGACGGCACTCATGATATCGTCCGACGACGCGTCCTCAATGTACGGCATGTGCTCTGTCTTTGCCGCTTCCGTGCTCTCTGCTCTTTCACTCAGACCCCACTTTTCAATAAATTTGTTAAAGCCGAGCTTTTTGAAAATGTCGTACAGCTCGGGTCTGTAGTTGTCTTGCCAGACAGCGTCCTCGGGTGAAAACTCTATTGGTGCATCGGTGTGTATCGTCGCAAGCTCAAAGGACAAAAATGCGCTTTCCCGGCCCTCGCGCAGCTTTTTGCGCACGCCCTCCTTCACATCAAGCGTATTGATATCGGCATATATAGTCTCAAGATGCTTATACCTCTGCACAAGAGCCATCGCCGTTTTCTCGCCCACTCCGGGGACACCGGGGATATTATCCGATGCGTCACCCATGAGCGCCTTGAGATCGATGATGCTTCTCGGCTCAAAGCCGTACTCATCAAAAAAGAGCTCCGGCGTGTATTCTGTCGTTGTGGTCTGACCCATGCGGCTTTTGACGTGACAGACATGCGTTGTGTCGCTTATAAGCTGGAAGCTGTCCTTATCACCGGTGACGATGCGGCACTCCCAGCCGCTGTCACGGCATTTGGCTGCAACCGTGCCGAGCAGGTCGTCGGCCTCAAAGCTTTCGAGCTCAAGGCGCAGTACTCCCATTGCGTCAAGCACCTGCTTGAGTATGGGCATCTGAACGGCAAGCTCCTCGGGCATCGCCTTGCGCTGCGCCTTATAGCCCTCGTATCTCATGTGGCGGAACGTGGGCGCCTTGAGGTCAAACGCGACGCATACGGCCTCGGGCTTTTGATCATCAAGCAGCTTGCGGAGTATCGAAAGAAATCCGTACACGCCGTTTGTGGGCGTACCGTCCGGTGCGTTGAGCATGCGGATGCCGTAAAAGGCCCGGTTTACTATACTGTTGCCGTCAAGTATCATCAGTTTCATCATTTCACCTCACCGCGCAGGCGGACTATCTCGTCCCTCATCTGAGCTGCAAGCTCAAACTCCAGCATTTTTGCCGCGGCCTTCATTTCCTTTTCCAGCTTTTCTATGAGCTCCCTGCGCTCGCTTCTCGTGAGCTTCACGCCGTCGGCGCGGCGCAGTGCCCTCTCGCTCTCTCCGGATATCTCAATAAGCTCGCGGACGCCTTTCACTATTGTTTTCGGCACGATGCCGTGCTCGTCGTTATACGCCGACTGCCTTGCACGCCTTCGCTCCGTCTCGTCTATGGCAAGGCGCATCGAGCGCGTCACCGTGTCGGCATACATTATGACCATGCCCTCTGCATTGCGTGCGGCACGGCCGATGGTCTGGATAAGGCTCGTCTCACTTCGCAGGAAGCCCTCCTTATCCGCGTCAAGGATAGCTACAAGACTTACCTCCGGCAGATCAAGTCCCTCGCGCAGGAGGTTTATGCCGACAAGCACGTCAAAGTCGCCCAGGCGCAGACTGCGGATGATCTCCATGCGCTCTATTGCACCGATATCGTGGTGCATATAGCGGCATTTTATGCCGGCCGCGCCGAGATATTCGGTGAGATCCTCGGCCATTTTTTTCGTGAGCGTCGTCACAAGCGTGCGCTGCCCCTTTTCAATGCGCAGATTTATTTCACTTATCAGATCGTCGATCTGCCCCTCGATCGGACGAACGGATATTTCCGGGTCAAGCAGCCCCGTCGGACGTATTATCTGCTCGGCTATCTGCCCCGCCCTCTCGCGCTCGTAGTCGCCGGGCGTTGCGGAGACGTACACCGCCTGATTTATGCGCTCCTGAAATTCTTCGAATTTCAAGGGTCTGTTATCATATGCCGAGGGCAGGCGGAAGCCGTACTCGACCAGCGACTCCTTGCGCGCCCTGTCGCCGCGGTACATCGCCCTGACCTGCGGCAGCGTGACGTGGCTTTCATCAACAAACAGCAGAAAATCCTTCGGGAAATAGTCGAGCAGAGTCATCGGTGCCGAGCCTGCCGGACGGTTTGAGATTATTCGAGAGTAGTTCTCGATGCTGGAGCAGTAGCCGAGCTCCTGCATCATCTCAATATCATAATTCGTACGCTGAGATATACGCTGAGCCTCCAGAAGCTTTCCGTTATCCTGAAAATACTTAACTCTCTCAGCGCACTCGGCGCGGATATCCTCAATGGCACGTGCCATCTTGTCGCGGCTTACGACGTAGTGGCTGGCAGGATATATCGCGGCGTGGTTCAGATAACGAAGCGGTGCGCCCGTCACGACGTTGACCTCGCTTATCCTGTCAACCTCGTCGCCGAAGAACTCGACGCGGATGGCCTTATCGTTAGAGTAGGCCGGAAATATCTCGACCGTGTCGCCGCGGACGCGGAACATATTGCGCTCGAAGGCGATATCGTTGCGCTCATAGCGAATCTCGATGAGCTTGCGCAGCAGCTCGTCAAAGCTGCGCGTCTGCCCCGGGCGCAGGGATATGACCATGTTTTTATAGTCTATAGGGTCGCCGAGGCCGTAGATGCACGACACGGACGCTACGACGATCACGTCGCGCCGCTCAAACAGGCTGGACGTTGCGCTGTGGCGCAGACGCTCGATCTCGTCGTTTATGGAGCTGTCCTTTTCTATGAAGGTATCGGTGTGCGGGATGTACGCCTCTGGCTGGTAATAGTCGTAGTACGAGACGAAGTACTCGACCGCGTTATCGGGGAAGAACTCGCGGAACTCCGAGCACAGCTGCGCCGCAAGCGTCTTATTATGCGCGAGCACGAGCGTCGGGCGGTTGAGCCTTTCGATTACGCTTGCCATCGTAAACGTCTTGCCCGAACCCGTAACGCCGAGGAGCACCTGCTCGTCAAGGCCGTTTTCGATGCCTCGCACGAGCGTGTCGATCGCCTCAGGCTGATCGCCCGTAGGAGAGTATGAAGATTTCAATACAAATTTATCCAAGGCTACGCTCCTCGCAAAAGTTTTACATTACATTATACCACGCGCGCAGCGCATCGGCAAGATAAGAAAACCTCCGGCCGAAGCCGGAGGTTTTGAGTAGGTTTGCTTAGATCAGATCTGGTAGGACGCCCAGTCGATGTCGGGGAGCTTTTCCGTCCACTTCTCATAAATGCTGTTGCCTACGCGCTCAGCCTTATGATTGTTCGTCGCTTCCTGCATATCGCGGTAGTACCACTTTGCGGTGTCCATATTATCGCTCCAGTTGGTCATCTGGCTGACCGGAAGGAGATCGGACACGTCCTTAGTCTGACGATCGAGCACGCGGTTTATCATTGCCACGGTCTCGGCACGGGTGATGTTATTGTTGGGCTTGAACGTGCCGTCGGGGTTGCCGTTTATCCAGCCGTTGCTGGCCGCAAGCTCGATGTACTTCTGTGCCCAGTGGCCGCTGATGTCGTTGAAGGTCTTGCCGCCCTCCTTGAAGTCGCCGAAGCGGGCTATGATCGCCGCCATCTCTGCGCGGGTGATCGGGTCGCCCGGACGGTAGGTTCCGGCAGGATCGCCCTTGATGATGCCCGCATTTGCAAGCGTCGAGATCGCACGGTTGTACCACTTGCCCTTGGCTACGTCGCTGAAGTTATTATCGAGAGAATCAAACTTCGCGCGCGCATCGTCGGTCATCAGGCGGAAGAATATCGTCGCTACCTCGGCGCGGGTCACGTTTGCCGTCGGCAGGGACAGTCCCTCGGGCGTGCCGATGATGTAGTTGAAGTGGTCTTCCTTATTGAGCACCTCGAGCATCGTCAGCGTACCGTTGACGTACTTGATGGCGTAGTTCTTCGTCACGTCCTCGCCCTTGGCGTTCTTGATCACCGCGTCGGAGGGCACGTTCGGGGACGAGCCGGGGACGGACTGGATGCCGGTAATCTTGACGGATTCGACCTTGTCGCCTGCCACGAGGCCGGAAACCGTCCACTCATCGCAGGTCACGGGCGTCGGGCCGTACTCGGTCTTGCTGCCGGCGGTGATCGTCAGCTCCTTCGGTGTGATGGTCAGGACGCCGTCGGCCTTGATGACGAACTTGACGTTCGTGAAGCGGGCGTTTGTGTTCTTAAACTGCTCGGCCTTGAGTCCCATCTCGTAAGTGCCGGCGTTCACGCCGCTGGCCTCGGCCTTGCCTGTGAAGGTGAAGTCTGCCTCCGTGTAGCGCGGATCGCTTATCTTCACGGTGTAGCCCTTGACGCTGTGCTCAGTGCCGTCATACACCACGCTGTCGCTGTTGCCCGTTATCTCGACGATGATCTCGTCGCCGATGCCGGGGTTGACGGGAGGCATGGGGCGGCGATTGATCTTGAGCCAACCGTCTTCTACTATGACTGCTATGTTGCCATAGTTTTTGGATGCTACAGTGAAAGTTTCCTTAGACAGGCCCATGTAATAGGTATCGGGATTGATACCCTTGGCCTCTGCGGTCTTACCTTCAATGAGCGCTACAGTAATTTGACTCTTATCAATGCCCTCAGTAACAGTGTAATCGTAGCCCTCTACCTTCTGTTCCTTGCCATTATAGGTGACAGTTTTATTGTTGCCCGTGATCTTGACTGTAACTTCGGTCATTATCGGCGTGATATCAAGATAACCGTCAACTACAACCACCTTGATGTTGCTGTAGTTCTTGGATGTTACGGTGAAATCTCCCGCCGTAAGACCCATGTCATATTTATTAACGTCAGTGCCCTTGGCCTCTGCTTTACTGCCCTCTTTCAGCGCTACAGTGATGTCCTTATCGCCTACGTCGGTTGTAAAGCCGGTGACACTCTGCTCTTTGCCGTTATACAACTTTCTATCGTGGTTGCCGGTGATCGTCACTACTACTTCATCGGTTATGGGCGTGACTTTGAGGTTTCCTTTGAACGTTTTGATTTCGTAGTTGGCTGCCTTTGTACCCTCATTGAGCGTGTAGGTAAACTCATTGTCGCTTTCGCCTACATCGGTCTGGCTGCCCGTGACATTGTAGGTCGCGCCTTCGCCTTCTACAAAGCCGTCGCCGGTTACTGTGACCGTGTCGTTAGTCAGCGCTGTGCCGTCGTAGACTTTGCTGTCACTCGCGGACGTCAGCGTTACGCTGCGCTTATTGATTACAAACTCTGCGGTGCCGGTTGCAGTTTTTTCAGCAGCAGAACCGTAGGCGTCGCTCATGGTGCACGTTACTTTGTACGTATACTCTCCGGCGTCGGCGGGGGTTGTTGTATCAGTTACGCCTTCGGCTGCTTGCCATGTGCCGGTTGCTTGTCCGGCGAGGATGGTGTATGTGCCGATTTTTTTACCATCACTATCGGTAATGGTATAGGTGATGGTAACATGTCCATTCTTGGTGCCGACAGGGGGATTATTCGTAAGCATGCCGCCTATTTCAGCACCGATATCAAAGCCGCTGCCGTCGTAGGTCTTGGTTTTATCGGCAATTGCCTTGAATTCGTAATCAATGCTTACGGGCACTTTGGGGTTATCCACAGAAGCTACAACATCATCACCAAGCTTGATATTCGCGCCTGCGTTGGTCGGCTGAGTGCCGCCGTAGGTCTTTGTGCGGTCAACAGTGATGGTGAACTCAACGATCAGCTTCTTGCCGTAAGTGCCATCATTTTTTTCAGTATCAGATACAAAGTTCGCGCTATAGTCAAAGCCCGTGACTGTGACATTCTGACCCGAAATTTCAGCCTTAACATTAGTGTCCGTTATCGGCACGGGAGCTGCGAATTCATTTGTTGTGCCGTTGTAAGCTGCGGTGTAGAGCTTTACCTCGTTTGCATTTGCAGGTGCTTTGAAGTTGCCTGCTACAACATCGGTCAGGACAGCAGTGCTGCCGAGGGTGATGTCAGGTGTGCCCTCGGCATCACCGATCTGAGTGAATGCGTCGCTGAGCTCTTTCTCATTCTTAGCAACCTTATAGTATCCGCCTTTCGGATTACCGTCGCCAGTATTGCTCAGGTTTATAGCATTAGGATAGTTCGAGGATACAAGGTGCATATAGCGGTCGATACCGTAGTAATTCGGAAGTGTCTCGCTAACCGATGCGCCATCGTAGACAGCAATGGTGTAGACCTTTGCCTTGTACGAATCGCTCTTAAGAGTTTTTGCATTGCTGATTGCGGCATTTGCTACGTCACTATCAAAATCATTGCCATGATTTGGTTCACCATCGGTAAACATTATAACAACACGCTGGCGATCATTTGATGCGGCCTCGCTGCCAAATGCTGTTTGGGCTTTTTTAAGACCAAAGTCTGCACTTGTAGCCCCGCCTGCTTTTAGGTCAGTTACAGCCTTTTTGAGTCCAGAAACGTTGGTGGTATTATTCACTTCTGTAAGATTTTTTATAATCTGTGTATAATTGTAGGTATAGCCGTATTCATTATATGTGTCATCGCCAATTTTATCAGTTTCTTTACCTGCAAATTTAACGATTGCTATTTTGCTGCCCGAATTATTGGCAGCTATAGTATCAATGAAGCTGTTCACAGCATTTTTTAATGCTTGCAGTTTGGTAATGGGCTGACCTACAATTCTCTCATAGAACTGTACATGATTCGGATCAGCAGCCGAGGTCTTGGGAGTATACTTGGTCGTGTGGTTTAATACGTAGCGTGGCCAGCCACTATCATGGCGATTTTTATCAGCGTAAGCGTTGCACTCACTACAATACTTAACAGCCTTATAACTATCTCCGTCTTTTACATAGTAGATGTTTCTATCGTAACGGCTACCAGGGGTTACAGAGTATGTCTCTTTATAGGTAATAGACGATATATACGGGGGATCCGTCATCGAGCCGGAGACATCAAGGACGAGGACAACGTCAATGGGAGTGACCGTGCCCGGAGTTACCGTACCTGTGACGTACTGCTCAAGGGTGACCTTATAGGTGTCTTCACCAGTCTTTTCAACACGCTTGTCCATAACGACGCCATTGGCTTCGCTATGTGTATGGCTACCATCGTCAACCGGGTCTTCTGCAAAAACAGAGAACGGCAGGAGCGTGAAGATCATGCAGATGCACATCAAAAGCGCAAGTCCGCGTTTTCTTACATTCATTGTTTTTCCTCCTTAAATAAATCAATTCCATTTGCCCGCGGCAGCTTACATTTTTGTTATTCGCTGCCATGGGCACACTTTCCCGTGTGACTTTATTGTACTAAACAATTATGAGAAATGCAATGGCAAATTGATGTTTTTCACGATTTTTTTCGTTCATCGTCCATACATATTGTATGGTATTGTCGTTTCGCGGCGCAAAATGTACGATTTGAGCCGTTTTGTACAGCAAGGTGTCTTGTCATAATGGCATGAAAATATCCGCACTGCGGCGCAGTGCGGATTTGGGAAATGTTATGTTGACTTGGTTTTAGTAGATAGCTGACAGCTGATAGCCGATAGCGGCGACCCCTCAGTCACGGCAAGCCGTGACAGCGGCAGAAAGTCAAGCAAGTGCAACGCGGGAAAAGGCGGCAAATTCGGC
>URAL01000033.1 GCA_900545805.1 uncultured Eubacteriales bacterium
ATTATTGGGGGCCTGTAGACTGGTATAACGGCGGCATGGAGCATACAACGCTGCACCTGCTGTACTCCCGCTTCTGGCACAAGTTCCTGTACGATATCGGCGTTGTGCCGACCAAGGAGCCGTACGCAAAGCGCACCAGCCACGGCATGATCCTCGGCGAGGGCGGCGAGAAGATGAGCAAATCCCGCGGCAACGTCGTTAACCCAAACGATATCGTCAACCAGTACGGCGCTGACACGCTGCGCATGCACATCATGTTCATCGGCGACTTTGAAAAGGCCGTCTCATGGTCGAACGAGGCCGTCAAGGGCTCAAAGCGCTTCCTTGACCGCTGCTGGAACCTCATGGAGCTGGCAAAGGACGACAACAATTACTCCGCCAGGAACGAGGCGATCATCCATAAGACGATCAAGAAGGTCGGCTCGGATATCTATGAGCTCAAGATGAACACGGCTATCGCCGCTCTCATGACCATGGTAAACGAGTTCTACGCAAACGGCTGTACCAAGGGCGAGGTCAGGACTCTCATCCTCCTGCTCAGTCCCTTCGCACCGCATATCGCGGAGGAAATGTGGGAGCTCATGGGCTTTGCCGCAAAAGAGGGCAGGATGGCCATGCAGATGCACTGGCCGGAGTACGACGAGGCCAAGACCGTAGATGCCACACGCGATATGGCGGTGCAGGTAAACGGCAAGCTCAAAACCACCATCACCGTTCCGTCCGATTCCGACGACAGCGTCATCGTAGATACTGCCTGCGCCGACGAAAAGATCAAGCGCCTGATGGAAGGTAAGCAGCTCGTTAAGACCATTGTCGTAAAGAATAAACTAATCAATCTTATCATAAAGTAAAGGTTGACATTGTGCCCCGATGTGAGTATAATATCATACGTTAAGCCATGAATTTGGCCCTTAAAGCGTCGAAAGGCGTATATGGAGGGAGTGAAATAAATGTCTGAAGTCTATGTCAAGGAGAACGAATCTCTGGACAATGCTCTTAAAAGATTTAAGCGCAGCTGTGCCAAGGCTGGTGTACTGGCCGACCTGAGAAAGAAGGAGTACTACCAGAGCCCCAGCGTCAAGCGCCGCAAAAAGAGCGAGGCAGCACGCAAGAACAAGAATAAGCGTTACTATTAATAGCGCAGCAAAATTCCGCATCGAAGGATGCGGAATTTTTTGTGAATAAACATATCTTGATTTGATATTCCTGCTTTGATAGAATAATACTGTACATCATTTCAATTCCAAAATAAAAAGGATAATGATATGCTTGATTATAAGATAATCATGTACGGTGGGCTTGCGTGCCTGCTGACTGTTATTGAAATCATTCAGTTCCTGCTTTGATAGAATAAATCGGGCTATGCGCTCATGTTTTGCAGCCTCTCGTTTAGCGTGCTGATGGTGTTTGAAGAGCTGAAAATGGTTTGGAGCGCTTACGATTTCGGCGAGATGAGCTGTTTTGAATCAACGCCCGAGACCATCGTGAAGGTGAGAATCTTTGTTCTCATTATGATTTCCATGAACCTGATCGGACTGATCATCGCAAATGTAAAAAAGCATAGAAAAATGGGAGGCACCGCGTAATGAAAATATCAGCATGCCCATTCTGCGGCGGCGCGGCGGAGAGAGGCTATATCCAGTCCTCGCGCCAGATAATTTGGAGCGGCGAAAAGAAAGAAGGATTCTTTCTCGCCGGTGACGGAGACGTTAAGGTAACAGAAGGCGTTTTGAAGCCGGGCGTCGCCGAGAGCTTTGTCTGCCCCAAGTGCAAAATGATATTTACGCCGATCGAGTAAGCAAAACCCACCTTGCGTTTTTTGCGCAGGGTGGGTGATTTTTTGTATTTCGCCGGGCAAGGAGCTGTACGGCTCGGGCTCCGGCGTACATTATGCCACTTATTCTTCAATCTCCCACGGCAGGCTTACCACGGCGTATTCGTGTCCGACCTCAGGGAGAAGCTTTTCGATAATATCGGCGGTCTTAATTTTAAGCGTAGACGTGTTTATGCACGGATGGAATCCGATGTATTCGTCCTTCAGCAGGTCTGCGTCTATGACAAGATGCACCCTGCCCTTGTCATTCATGAGCCCAAAAACGCTTACGGAGCCGGGCGTTATATCCAGAAGCTCCTGCATATGCTCGGGGGAGGCAAACGACAGACGCGCCGTGCCTATCTGCTTTGAAAGAAGCTTTGTCTTAAACGGCTTATCACCCGGCATGAGCAGAAGATAAAACTCCGTCTGCTGACGGTTTGTGAGAAAAAGGTTCTTGCAGATCTCCGCACCGAGCGTTTTTTCGATATCGTGGCAGGCCTCGATCGTGTCGGCGTGCTCGTGATCGACGCGGCTGTAGCCTATGCCGAGCTTATCGAGCATATCATAGCAGCGCCGCTCCTTGGTCAGACGGTCTGCGCAGTTTTCGGGCCTGCCAACATAAAGTGTTGATATATCCATTTATATTACCTCTTGTTTGACGGCAGCCAGATGCGGTTAGCCTCGGCCACCTTTATAAGATCATCGCGAAAATCGGGATGAGCGATGCTGATCAGCGCATCCGCACGCTGCCAGGTCGTGAGCCCGGCGAGGTTCACAACGCCGTACTCCGTCGCAACATAGTAGGCAAGCGAGCGCGGAGTCGTTATAATATCGCCCGAGAAGGTCGGGACTATGCGGCTGTGCATAACGCCGTTTTTATCCGTATGCGTGCTGCTCATGCATATAAACGCCTTGCCGCCCTTCGACATCAGCGCACCGCACCCAAAGTCAAGCTGACCGCCCGTGCCGCTTATCTGGCGCGTTCCGGAGCTCTCTGAGCTTATCTGACCGTAGAGATCCGCGCCGATGCAGGCGTTAATGGACACCATGTTGTCGTTTTGTGCTATCACATACGGATCGTTTACATACGAAAGGGGATAGCCTGTATAATCGGGGTTGTCATTGAGCCAGTCGTTAAGCTCATGGCTTCCAATGGCAAGCCCGAGAACGCCCTTGCCGGGATGCAGAGTCTTTTTGGCGTTCGTGAGCTTTCCTGCCTTGAACATGGCAAGATATCCGTCCGAGCACAGCTCAGTGTGCATTCCCAGATCCTTAAGCTCGCTGTCGGCAATAAGCTCGCCGAGGGCATTTGGCATTCCGCCTATGCCGAGCTGAATGCATGAGCCGTTTTCAATGTACGGCAGCAGGAGATTTGCTGTTTTGACATCGGTTTCTGTCGGCGCGGGGTTCGGCATTTCAAAAAGCTGTGGATCGCCGGTCTCAACGATGTGATCGATCTCGGAAATGTGTATTCTCGCATCCTCGCTGCCCTTGATGCGCGGGATGTTGCGATTGATCTCAACTATGACGATCTTTGAGTTATCCGCGATGCATTTTGACATACCCAGCGACGGGCCGAAATAGAAATAGCCCTCGTCGTCCATGCCGGAGACAGTTACCATGCACACGTCAGAGGTGAGAAAACTTTTATAATACCACGCAAGATTTCTGAACACCATAGGCTCAAAGAAGGCCCTGCCCTTATCGCACATTCTGCGCTCGTAGCCCGAGCAGTGCCATGTGTTGTACACGAAATGCTCCATATCGGGGTCGCATTCTATGACCTGCACAGGTCCGAATATAAGATCGCCGCGTATCTTAACGCCTCTGAGCTCGTCCCTGCGCTTAGCCAGCGCCGCGTCGCATAAAGCCGGAAAGCCCAGATTTGAGGTATACTCCACCCAGTCTCCGCTTTTAACGCATTTGACGGCATTGTCGGCGCTTGTAAGCTTTGCGTTGTATTCGCTTAAAAAGCCCATAACAAACCTCCTTATTATATTATTTATATCATTATCGCATATTTTGCTCGTCCGCGCAACTTGTAAAAACGCCTGCACGGGTATATAATCAATTTTATATTTTTTCTTTTTAGAGGATAGATATGAAGCTATGCAGCACAGAAGAACTTGATATCGTCAAGACCTTTGAATGCGGTCAGTGCTTCCGCTGGAACCGCGGAAACGACGGTATATATCGCGGCGTGGTGGACGGCTGTTACGCCGAGGTCTCGGCAAAGGACGGAGAAGTTTACATAATGTCTGACGCACCCGAGGATGTGTGGCCGGAGTATTTCGACCTCGCCACGGATTACGCCGAGATAAGCCGCACGTTTACGGGCGAATATCTCTCGGAGTGCGTTCGATACGGCAGCGGTATACGCATTCTACGGCAGGACAGCTGGGAGGCGCTTTGCTCTTTTATCATATCCCAGTGCAACAACATAAGCCGCATAAAAGGCATCGTCGAGCGCCTATGCAAGAGCTTCGGTGACGAAATAAAGGTCGGCGATAAGCTGTATTATTCGTTTCCGAGCGCAGAGCGGCTGGCCGAACTTGAACCGGAGATGCTTGCCTGTATACGCTCGGGCTACAGAGCCGAATATATTATATGTGCCGCACGCGCCGTCGTAAACGGAGATATAGACCTCGAAGCTCTCAAAAAATGCGACTACAGACAGGCGATAAAAGCTCTGCGCACTGTGCGCGGAGTCGGTGAAAAGGTCGCAAACTGTGTCGTGCTGTTCGGCCTGTGGCATACGGAGGCATTCCCGATAGACGTATGGATGAAGCGTGCTCTGAAGGAAAACTTTCCTCCGGATTTTTCTCCGGAGTCGCTCGGACGGTACGCAGGGCTTGCCCAGCAGTATATTTTCTATTACGCAAGGAGCAGAGGTAAGGAAAAATGAAATACAAGCTGCTTGCCGCCGATATGGATTCGACGGCCCTGAATTCAAGAAAGGAGCTCACGCCCAGAACCGTTGCAGCAATGGAAAAGGCGATAGGGCAGGGGATAACTGTTGCGTTCTCAACGGGGCGCAGCATAAGCCTTGTGCAGCCGTATATAGATCAGGTACGCGGTATGCGCTACGCGATAACGGGCGCGGGTGCCTCCGTCATTGATACATACACCGGAAAGAAATTCAGCTATGAGACGATCGATCCGGAAACGGTCAAATACATTGCAGCCCGAGCCGCTGGATACGTCATGCCGATATTTTTTATCGACGATAAGACCTACAGCAGCTCGTGGTGCGTCGATAACTGTGCCGATTTCGGCCTGAGCGCATATGAGCCTATATACAGGCAGGGCATGAACCTTGTCGATGATGTGTTTGCCATGTTCATGGCAGACCCCAGGCCAGTCGAGAAGCTCAATCTGTTCTTTGCGCAGGATGGTGAGGCCGATGCCGTCTACGAGCAGATAAAGACCCTGCCCGTGAGCTTCACATGTCATTCACCGCATTGCCTTGAGATAAACGCAAGCGGTGTAAGCAAGGCAAGGGGATTGCGGGCGTTGTGCGATGCTCTTGATATCGATATGTCCGAGTGCATAGCGATAGGCGATGCTCAAAACGATGTAGAGATGCTAAAAGCCGCCGGACTCAAGGTCGTCATGGCAAACGGAAGCGACGAGGTCAAGTCGCTTGCCGACGTCATCGCGCCGAATTGCGACAGCGATGGTGTCGCGGCGATAATTGAACAATATTTGCTTGATTAGATGAAGTAATTATAGTATAATAAACCGATTATGACTCAAGCTTGGAGTGTACGCTATGGACGAGAAAATATTGCAGCTGAAAAAATGGATAGACGACAGCGACAATGTTGTATTCTTCGGCGGTGCAGGCGTTTCTACGGAGAGCGGAATACCAGATTTCCGAAGCGTTGACGGTCTGTACAATCAAAAGTGGAAGTATCCGCCCGAGACGATATTGAGCCACTCGTTTTTTGTCCGCTATCCTGAGGAGTACTACCGTTTTCACAGGGAAAAGCTTGTTGTTGACGGCGTAAAGCCGAACGCCGCACATTTAAAGCTTGCGGAGCTTGAGAAAATTGGCAAGCTGCGTGCGGTAGTCACACAGAATATAGACGGACTGCATCAGGCAGCCGGCAGCAAAAATGTCCTTGAGCTTCACGGGAGCATACTGCGAAGCTACTGCTCAGTGTGCGGAAAGCCTTATCCCGCGGATAAAATGAACCACGGCGAGGGAGTTCCTCACTGCACCTGCGGCGGAGTCATCCGCCCGGATATCGTGCTTTACGAGGAGCCGCTGGACGAAAAGGTCGTCACCGAGGCTGTACGCGTCATATCCGAGGCTGAGGTACTGATAATCGGCGGAACTAGCCTGAATGTTTACCCCGCGGCGGGGCTTATAAACTATTACCGCGGAAATAAGCTTGCTCTTGTAAATCTCAGCAGGACTCCGTATGACGATGAAGCGGATCTCGTTATAAACGAAAAGATCGGAAGGGTGTTCAGTCAGCTTTGAGCAGAATAGATGTATTGGGCGTCGGATTCGATGATTTGACGCGGGAAAATGCGATAGATATGTGCAAAATGCTTATTGACGAGCATCGCAGTGCATATATGGTCACGCCGAACCCGGAGATAGTCATGGCGGCCTGGGATGATCCGGCGCTGCACGATGCGATATGCGGGGCGGATATCGTCATACCCGACGGTATCGGCGTAGTAAAGGCGGCAAAAATCATCGGGACCCCGCTTAAAGAACGCCTGCCCGGCATAGAGATAGGCGAGGCGATACTTGAATACGCCGCCGGAAGCGGAAAGAGCGTTTTCCTGCTTGGCGCAAAGCCCGGAGTTGCCGAGACTGCCGCCGCAAAAATGAGGGAGCAGTTTCCGGGTCTCAATGTCTGCGGCACAAACGACGGATATTTTAAAGAGGACGCCCCTGTTATTGAAAAAATCAATGCCGTAAAGCCGGATTTTCTCATGGTCTGCCTCGGAGCACCAAAGCAGGAGCTTTGGATGGCGGAAAACGCGCCCATGCTCAATGTCGGTCTCATGGCAGGACTCGGCGGTTCGCTTGACGTTTTTGCAGGAACCGTTATGCGCGCTCCGAAGGCTTGGCAGAAAATGAACGCCGAGTGGCTGTATCGCTGCATAAAGGAGCCGTGGCGCTTCAAGCGCATAGCGCGCCTGCCGCTTTTCATAATCAAGGCGTGGATAAAACGTATAAGGAAGTTATTCAATGGAAAAGGGTAAGCTTATCGTATTTGAGGGCATCGACGGCAGCGGCAAGTCCGCGCATTACAGACGCGTGTGCGCCCGCCTTGAGGCCGAGGGAATAGATTATCGCCATATCGTCTTTCCACGCTATGATAATGACAGCAGCGCACTGATAAAAATGTACCTCGGCGGAGATTTCGGCTCAAGTCCGAACGATGTAAACGCCTACGCTGCATCGACATTTTACGCTGTCGACCGTTTTGCGGCCTACAGGACAGATTGGGGCAGCGCATACAACTCCGGCAAGTTTATCCTGTCGGACAGATATACGACCTCCAACGCCGTTCATCAGGGTGCAAAGCTTTCAAATGAGGAGCTTCCCGGATTCTTTGAGTGGCTGTATGATTTTGAATACGTAAAGCTCGGCCTTCCAAGGCCCGACCTTGTCATATACCTTGATGTCGATGTCGAGACCTCACTCAAGCGCATGAAGCACCGTCAGGAGAAAACACACACCTCGGCAGATATTCATGAGAAGGATATCAAGTATCTTGAAAACTGCCTGAGAGTTGCAGACAAGGCAGCCGATTATTACGGCTGGACACGTATCCCGTTTATGAAAAACGGCGTTGAGCGCGAGATAGACGAAAAGCATGAAGAGATATACTCTATCATCAAGTCCACTCTGTGAACAAAAGCGTAAAATACGCATTCAAAAGATCAGGCAAGCAAAAAGCCTCGCCGAGAATTATATCCATGAGAGCGACGAGACGATATTAAATAAGCTCCTTGACCTTGATGAGCTTGATAATGCCGGCACGGTGTTTCTGTATCACAGCATCGGCCGCGAGGTATCGACCACTGAGCTCATAGAGAGACTTCTCAAAAGCGGCAAACGCGTCGCACTTCCCGTAAGCGGAGACGACGGAGCAATGGAGTTTTACCTTTTAAGCAGCCTGTCCGAGCTGACGCCGGGAAAATTCGGGATACCCGAACCACCGGTGACGCGGCCGGTAAAGCCGAAAGCCGACGACGTTATGATCGCTCCGGCACTGTGCTGCGATAAGCTCGGCCACCGTTTGGGGCACGGCGCAGGGTACTATGATCGTTATCTTGCACGATATAAGTGCTTCAGTATCTGCCTTTGCAGAAGAGCCTTGCTCGAGGATGAGCTCCCGGCAGAGGATACCGATATCGCGGTATCGCTCGTTTTGACGGATTGAAAATAAAAAGGGCTCTTTTCAGAGCCCCGTGCAGTCTCAGCAGCCGCAGCCGCAGTCGTTGCCGCCGCAGCCGCTGTTGCAGCCGCAGCCGCAGCTTCCGCCGCAATTGCCGCAGCCGAAGAAGAGAATTATGAGTATGAGAATGATCCAGATGCAGCTGTTATTGTTGTTGCAGAACATATATATTACCTTTCCCCGCGCATAGAATTTCGCAGCTCGGCCCGGCGCGGCGGACACACGACACGAAGCTTATCACGCGTTGAGCGCAGCGCTTGCTGCGTCTGCTGTATATTATGCCGTAACGGCAAATCAGGTTACAAACGGCAAAGGAGACATCTATGGCTGATAAGAAAACAGATTTTGACGAGCTCTTCGGAAAGAAAGAACCCGACCGGAAGCCCAAAAAGGCAGCAGCCCCGGCGCAGAAAAAAGCGCCTGCGCAGTCAAGACCGAGCGCGGCTGCCGCAAAAAGCGAAAATAAAAGCGGCCTCGCCGGCGGAGCGCTTTACTTTTTATTTGTAATAAGCGTCAGTATAATCCTGGCATGCCTTGCGTGGGCGGCGGCGACGGATGTTTTGGGCTTTAAGTCATCGGACACCGTAGCGCAGATCACCCTTGATAAGGACAGATTTACTTACCAAGAAGTTAAGGTCACGGACGATGACGGCAACATAAAGACCAAAAAGGTACATTATGCCGATATGAGCTATGTTGCCGACCAGCTCAAGGATAACGGTATAATCAAGTATAAGTGGCTCTTTAAGCTCTTCGGATCTGTGTATAATGCAGATGAGAAAATCGATCCCGGCACATATGAGCTCAAGGCGATATACGACTACAAGGCGCTTGTAAAGAAAATGACCTCCGGCTCGGCCGCAATGGTCACGAAGAAGATAACCTTCCCTGAGGGCTATACTATGCGCCAGATATTCAAAAAGCTCAATGCCGAGGGAGTTTGCGATTATGATGAGCTCATGGATGCCGCTGCAAATTCGACGTTTAACTACTCCTTCCTTGAAGGAACGGAGAAGGGCGACGCAAACAGGCTCGAAGGCTTTCTGTTCCCGGATACCTATGAGTTCTATGAGGGTATGCCCGCCGCAACGGCGATAAACAAGCTGCTTGAGGTATTCCACTATAAGATGACTGCAGAGATGCTCGAGTGGCAGGAGGAAAGCGGCTATACCATGCGCGAGATCATAACAATTGCGTCGATGATTGAAAAGGAAGCGGCAAACGATACCGAGCAGTACACCATCGCGTCGGTCATCTACAACCGGCTTAAAAAGGACTGGCCGCTTCAGATAGACTCGACGACGCTTTATGAGTATCCCGATCATGAGGGCGCACCGACGGCGGAGATGCTGGCTAAGGACAGCCCGTATAATACACGTATCAGCAAGGGTCTGCCGCCGTCTCCGATATGCAGCCCGGGCATAACGTCCATAAGGGCGGCATTGCAGCCGAGCAGCACAAATTACATGTACTACGCATTGAACACGGCCACCGGTCAGCACGAATTTTTCAAGACCGCCGATGCGTTTAATGCCTTTGTCGCAACACAGAATTATGGCTGATAAACGATGTGAGCTTCTTGCTCCGGCAGGAGATACGGAGCGTCTGTGTATGGCACTGCACTACGGCGCGGATGCTGTTTATCTCGCCGGTAAGCGCTTCGGAATGAGAGCCGCGGCAGGTAACTTCTCAATGGATGAGCTCGCCCGAGCCTGTGAAATGGCACATTATAAGGGCGCGCAGGTGCATTTGACATGCAACACCTTGCCGCGAGAGGATGAGATCAAGGCGCTGCCCGACTTTCTTATAGAGGCGAAAAATGCCGGAGTCGACGCGTTTATAATAGCAGACCTCGGCGTTATGAAGGCGGCCGAAAAATATGCGCCCGATGTGCAGCGCCATGTAAGCACTCAGCTTGGTGTTATAAACAGCGCTACGGCTCGTGTCCTGTACGACATGGGCGCAAGCCGCGTAGTGCTTGCACGGGAAACGCCCATGCGCGATATATACGAGATCCGAGCAAATACTCCGAAGGAGCTCGAGATAGAGGCCTTTGTCCACGGCGCGATGTGCGTATCGTTTTCGGGACGCTGCCTGCTGTCAAATTATTTGACGGGCCGTGACGCGAACCGCGGGGAATGCGCACAGCCCTGCCGCTGGAAATACCGCCTTGTCGAAGAAAAGCGCCCCGGCGAGTATTTCGATATCACCGAGGATAACGGCACATATATCATGAACTCACGCGATATGTGCATGATAGATCACATACCGGAGCTCATTGACGCGGGCGTTACGAGCTTCAAGATAGAAGGCAGAATGAAATCGGCTTATTATGCGGCCGCAGTCACAAACGCCTATCGCCATGCTATAGACTGCGCACTGAAGGGTGAGGAGCTTCCTCAGATCTGGCGCGATGAGGTAGATAAGCTCAGCCACCGCCCGTATTGCACAGGCTTTTACTATGGTGACCCCGGCCAGCATTATTCGGAGACAAGCTATTATTCCGATGCTGAGATCTGCGCTGTTGTTGAGCAATGTGACGATGACGGAAATGCCGTTTTGACGCAGAGAAACCGCTTCTGCCTCGGCGACGAGCTAGAGCTTATGACAAACGACCATGAACCGGTACCGTTTACGGTCGAATACATGGAAAACGCCGACGGCGAGTCGATTGAAGCTGCGCCGCACGCGGTGATGATGATAAGAATGAAGCTGCCTGTAAAGTGCAGCCGCCTGTCGATTCTCAGGCGCATGAAGAAGACATATTAAAAAGGAGAAGATATATGAGGGCATACGGACTAAACGAATTGAGAGAAATGTTCCTGAGCTTTTTCGAGAGCAAGGGACACCTGAGACTGCCCAGCTTTTCGCTGGTGCCGCAGAACGACAAATCCATCCTGCTCATAAATGCCGGTATGACTCCGATGAAGCCCTGGTTCAAGGGTGAGCAGATACCGCCTCGTAAGCGCGTGTGCACCTGCCAGAAGTGCATCCGCACGGGTGATATCGACAATGTCGGCCACACCGCACGCCACGGCACTTATTTTGAGATGCTCGGCAACTTCTCCTTCGGAGATTATTTTAAGCACGAGGCCATCGCCTGGAGCTGGGAGTTCCTAACGAGCGAGGAGTGGGTAGGACTCGACCCGAACAGGCTTTATCCCTCGGTTTACCTCGACGATGATGAGGCCTGGAGCATCTGGCATGACGAGATAGGCATACCCGCCGAGAAGATATTCCGCTTTGGCAAGGAGGATAATTTCTGGGAGCATGGGGCAGGCCCCTGCGGTCCCTGCTCTGAGATATACTATGACAGAGGCGAGAAATACGGCTGCGGCAGGCCCGACTGCACCGTTGGCTGCGACTGCGACCGTTATATAGAGGTTTGGAACAACGTCTTCTCGCAGTTTGATAACGACGGACACGGAAACTATACTGAGCTTTCGCAGAAAAATATCGATACCGGCATGGGTCTTGAGCGCCTTGCGGTCGTTTGCCAGGGCGTAAATTCGCTGTTTGATGTTGATACTGTAATGAATATTACCCACAAGGTTTCCGAGATCACCGGTGCGCACTACGGCGAGAGTGAAAAGCGCGACGTATCCCTGCGCGTTATCACCGACCATATCCGCAGCGCGACGTTTATGATCTGCGACGGCATACTTCCGTCGAACGAGGGCCGCGGCTATGTTCTGCGCAGACTTCTGAGAAGAGCCGCACGTCATGGCAAGCTTCTCGGCGTAAACGAGCCCTTCCTTTACAGCATAATCGACACCGTTATCCATGAAAATGAGTGCCAGTATTCCGAGCTGCGCGAGAAACAGCAGTATATAACCCGCGTTGTAAAGAGCGAGGAGGACAGCTTTGCAAAAACCATCGACGCAGGCATGCAGATATATAACAGTCTGCTTGAGGAGCACAAGGCAAAGGGCGAGACGGTATTCTCCGGTGCAGATGCCTTCAAGCTCTATGACACCTACGGCTTTCCTGTGGATATGACTGCTGAAATGCTCGTTGATGAGGGCATGACACTCGACCAGGACGAGTTCAGGACTCTTATGGAGGAGCAGCGCATACGTGCCCGCGAGGCCAGAAAGGCTCTCGGCGATCTCGGCTGGGAGGGGATCGACCTCGGCCTTGACGCGACTCCGACTGAGTTTACAGGCTACGATAAGCTCACAGATACGGCGACGGTTCTCGCCATTGTAAACGGTGACGAGCTCGCCGGTGAGATAAGCGAGGGTTGTGAGGGCATCATTGTCATGGACAAGACCCCGTTCTATGCCGAGATGGGCGGCCAGCTCGCCGATAAGGGCGAGATCGGCTTCAGCCTTGAGGATGTCGAGCACGGCCAGCTCACGAAGTTCATAGTAAATAATGTCAAAAAAGATAAAGGCAACAAGTATCTGCACTACGGCGTGTGTGAGTCCGGCGCAATATCCGTCGGCGAGGAGGTCGTGGCCTCCGTAGATCCGGAGCGCCGCAAGGCTATATCCCGTGCGCATTCTGCAACGCATCTGCTGCACGCGGCTCTTAGAAAAATTCTGGGAGACCATGTCCATCAGGCTGGCTCGCTCGTCGATGCCGATACACTGCGCTTTGACTTTACGCACTTTGAGGCAATGACCCCCAAGGAGGTTGCCGCTGTCGAGGATGCGGTCAACAATGCGGTGCTCGACGGCGTTGACATCACGGTTTGCGAAATGAGCCTTGAGGACGCCAAAAACAGCGGCGCCACGGCACTGTTCGGTGAAAAATACGGTGATTTTGTCCGTGTCGTAAAAATGGGCGATTACAGCACGGAGCTTTGCGGCGGTACGCATCTTGACAATACCGCAAAGGTAGGTATGTTCCATATAACAAGCGAATACTCCGTAGCAAGCGGCGTTCGCCGTATCGAGGCTGTCACCGGCAGAAAATATCTCGAAATGGCAAAGCGCTCATATATGACCGTCGCCCGTGCAGCCGAGAGTCTCAAGGCAAAGCCGAGCGAGCTTCTGACAAAGGCCGAGGGCTTTGTCAGCGAGGTCAAGAACCTGCGTCAGAAGGTCGAAAAAATGAAGGATAAGATCCTTGCAAGTGACGTAGAGCGCTTCCTGTTTGCCGCAAAGAAGATAGGCGACTTTGATGTTCTGACCGCAACGCGCACGGATCTTGACGCAAACGACCTCAGAAAGATCGGCGATTTCCTTCGCGATAAGGATCCGAAGATTATTGCCGTGCTCGCAACAGCAAACGAATCCAAGGTCACATTCACAGCCTGCTGCGGCAAGGATGCCGTGGCGGCAGGCATCAAGGCCGGAGATATCGTCAAGGCTGTCTCTGCCGTTTCAGGCGGCAAGGGCGGCGGCAAGCCGGACTCGGCCATGGGAGGCGGCAACGATGTGCTCAAGATGGACAACGCCCTTGCTATAGTCGACGATCTCGTCGCCGAAAAGCTTGGACTTTAACAGGAGGTAAGATCAATGAACGATTGTTTATTTTGCAAGATAATAGCGGGGGATATCCCCTCAACGAAGGTGTATGAGGACGAAAACGTTTTTGCGTTCCGTGATATAAATCCGCAGGCACCGGTGCATGTCCTGGTTCTTCCCAGGCAGCATATCTGCTGCGCGGATGAGATAAACGCGGATAATTCCGCGCTCGTCGGCAAGTGCTTTGAGGCTGTTGCAAAGATTGCAAAGAGCGAGGGGCTTACAAACGGCTACCGCATCGTAAATAACTGCGGTGAGGATGGCGGGCAGACTGTAAAGCATTTGCATTTCCATCTCCTCGGCGGTAAAAAGCTTCCCGAGGGCATGGCGTAAGTATAGATAAATACAGCAAAAAAGCAGCGTTTTGCTGCTTTTTTGCGCATTAGAGGTTCGGGGTATGAGAGGAGTCCGCACACTGTGTGCAGCTTCAATTGGATATTGCTCTGCGGTGTTTTTATCGCACTATCTGCTTTCAGGGGAAAGCCTTGCAGCGGTGCTTTTGCTGCCTGTTATCATTATGCTGGCGGCTTTGCTGCTTCGCGGCAGGATGCGCACGAGGCTTATCATAGTCGCGGCCGCTATGGCCGTCGGCTTTGGCCATTACAGGCTGCACACCGTGCAGACGGTTGAAAAATGCGAGATATATGCCGATAAGGAGATCACTGCGACGGCCCGGCTGACCGACTATCCCGATGTGCGCGACCGCTGCACGCTGCTGAGCGTAAAAATAACGGGCCCGGAGCTTCCGAACGTCAACGCACTTATCATCGACTATTCAAACGAGAAGTACGATTTTGCTCCCGGTGACGAGATACGGGTAGAACTTAAGCTGCGCAGCGTCACCGAACGCTTCGGCGAAGAGACGGATTCAAATATCTCAAAGGGCGTGTATCTGAGCGGCTATACATCTGAAAAGATAGAAAAGACCGGCCGGTGGACGGGATCGGTCCTGTATCTGCCGAAGATAATAGGTAATGCCCTGCACAATGAGATCGGACGTATCTTTCCCGCAGACACGGCTCCGTTTATGAAGGCTCTGCTTGCCGGATATAAGGATGATTATTATCAAAACGATAAGCTCTATGCCTCGATGAATGTCGCAGGACTTGCACACGTCGTTGCCGTATCGGGTATGCATGTTGCCTTCCTCGTCGGTGTATTGCAGAGCATTCTCGGCAAAAACCGCAGATCGTCGATAATTTGCATAGCTCTGGTGTGGCTGTTTGTCGTCATGGTAGGCTCGCCGCCGTCAGCGGTGAGGGCGGGGATAATGATAGGCATCCCCATGCTCGCACCGGTATTCGGCAGGGTAAACGACCGTGCGACAACGCTGTCATTTGCTCTTGCCTTGATACTTATCTCAAATCCGTTTTCGGCAGGAAGTGTTGCACTTCAGCTATCCTTCGGATCGGTGTCCGGAATGTTATTGTTTTCGCAGCCGATATATGAGCTTTTAAGCTCAAGGCTGAGGGTACCGAAGATGCTTGAGAGACCGTGGAGATACATTATCGCAACGCTCTCAAGCTCGCTTGCAGTTACGGTATTCACATGTCCGCTGATGGCGGCGCATTTCGGCTATGTTACGCTCCTTGCGCCGATAATGAATATTCTCTGCCTGTGGGCGATATCATTTTTGTTCATAGGCGGCTTTCTTTGTGCATCATCGGACTTATACTGCCGGCTCCGGCAATGTGGCTTGCAAGTGTTCTCTCGTGCCTTGTGAACTATATCGCCTGTGTGGTAGAATATTCGGCGAAGCTGCCGATAACGGCGCTTTATATGGGAAATAAGTACGCACTATGCTGGCTTTTAAGCTCATATGCGTTGCTTGTTGCATATTTTGCCATACGCAAATATAAAAAACTAAGCGTCCTGATTCCGTCTGCGGTGTGCGTCGCCATGCTCTGCGGCGTTTTTTGGCTGACAGACAGGGATATGCGCGCAGATCCGGGAACTATAAGCGTCATGAACGTAGGTAACGGGCAGTGCATAGCCGTGACCGAGGGCGAGAACACCGTCGTTATCGACTGCGGCAGCTACGGCGTCACTCAAAATGCCGGCGGCACACTCTCGTCATATCTGCGCGCAAACGGAAGATATGATGTTGACTATCTTATGCTCACGCACCTGCACTCAGATCATGCTACCGGTGTTGAGCGGCTGTTAAATCTAATAAACGTGAAAACCATCATCATGCCCGATAACGCCGAGGATACGAGCGGCGACGGAATGCTCGAGGAAATAACTGCCGCGGCCGGGGAAAACGGAACGAATATAGTTTACATAACGCAAGATACAGATTTCACCGCCGGGAGAATACGCCTTTCCGTATATGAAAGCTCTGACTTGGGAGCCCGTGATGAGAGCGGTATTATGTCAACCGTGAGCATAGGCGATTACGATATGCTCGTGACCGGCGACGTTGAGAAGGTCGTTGAACGCGAGCTGGTTCGGGAGCACGAGCTTTCGGGAACGGAGCTTCTTATAGTTCCGCACCACGGCTCGAAATATTCTACGAGTGATGAGCTGCTGTCGGCGCTCGAGCCGGAAACGGCGGTCATATCAACAGGCTACAACAGATACGGGCATCCCACGCAGGAGACGCTCGATATGCTTGAAAAATACAAAGTGAGTGTTTTACGCACCGATAAGCTCGGAAGTATAATATTACATATCGCGGCAGGTGATTAAATGGTTAAGAAAACAAAACGCGACGAAAAATTTAATTATAACGCAAGCGTCAGTGCGCTTCGCACCGAGGGACCGGCCGGACTGTATCTCATTTGGGGACCGGAGGATTACCTTGCCGACAGATTTTTTGAAGAGATAAAAAAGCTTTGCATAACCGGCGAGGAAGATGATTTCAGCTATCGCAGGCTTGATGAGCGCAGCTTTTCGGCGCTGACTCTCAGGGAGGCTGTCGACAGTGTGCCGTTTTTAGCAGAGCGCAGCCTTGTCGAGATTCGCGGCGTTGATATAAACAGGCTTAAGGAGGCCGATGAGATAGTCGGTATTCTTGCCGATATTCCCGATTACTGCACGGTCGTATTTATGGCTCCCATCGGCTTTGAGCCGGATAAGCGCCTGAAGGTGTATAAGGCCATTCAGAAAAACGGCAAAGAGATATGCGTCACGGCTCAGGGCGGAGATATACTGATAAAATGGATAATCCGCCGCTTTGCGGCCGAGGGCAAGGGGATTGAGCTCAACGCCGTCCAGCGCCTTATAAACGTAAGCGGCGAGCTTATGAACGGGCTCATTCCGGAGATAAACAAGATAGCATCCTACACCAAGGGCGACAGGGTAACGGAGGCGGATGTCGACGCGGTCGCTCACCACATACCGGAGGCCGTTGTTTTCGATATGACCGAGGCTCTCGCAAAAGGAGAGAATAATGCGGCTATGCGGCTTTTGGGTGAGCTGCTTGCCGATAAAAATAACGAGCCGACCATGATTCTGGCCATAGTAGGCGGCCAAATGCGAAAGATGTATGCCGCCAGGGTTGCCATAGACTTCAATCTCACAAAGGACTATCTGATGAAAACGCTCGGCCTTCGCTATGATTTTATGGCAAATCGGCTCATTGCCGCGTCAAGGCGCTTTTCCACGTCTCGTATAAAGCGCGCTGTGGAGCTGTGCGCGGAAACAGACTATGCCATGAAAAGCAGCAAAACTGACCCCGCTGAGCTTTTGAAGGAATGTGTCATGCGCATAGCGGCAGGTGACGAGAATGCATAGAGTTTACGAGGTCATAGTTGTAGAGGGCAAATACGATAAAAATACGCTCTCGCAGGTCGTCGATGCCGTGATAATTGAAACAAACGGCTTCGGCGTGTTCAATAACCGGGAAAAGCAGCAGCTGCTGCGCAAACTTGCCGAAAAGCGCGGCCTTATAGTTATGACGGATCCCGACGGTGCGGGGCTCGTTATCCGCAATTTCGTAAAAAGCTGCGTCGACCCAAAGCTTTTAAAGCATGCCTATATTCCCGAGGTGTTCGGTAGGGAGCGCCGCAAAAGCAAGGAATCAAGGGAAGGTAAGCTCGGAGTAGAGGGCATGAGTGCGGATGTCATCATGCAGGCACTGCGCCGCTGCGGAGCTACGATCGACGGGGAAGCGACCGCTGCGTCAGGCGGCATAACAATGGCAGATATGTACGCCAAGCAGCTTACTGGAAAGCCCGACAGTGCCGCAAAGCGTGCAAACTTTCTCGCATCAATGGATCTTCCGCAGAAAATGACCGCACAAGCACTTTTGCCGGTACTAAACGCGCTTATGAGCCGTGAGGAATTCCTTTCACGTTTGTTTTAAAAACAGTGGCAATATACAACATATTGTGATATAATATTTTTTCAGAAATAATTGAACACTTTGGAGGATAAATATATGAAATGTCCGTTTTGCGGATTTCTTGAGAGCAAGGTGATCGATTCCAGACCCGCAGAGGAGGGAACCACCATCCGCCGCCGCAGAGAGTGCCTGGCGTGTCAAAAGCGTTTTACTACTTATGAAACGATAGAACATTTGCCTCTTGTTGTTGTAAAGCGTGATGGCTCACGCCAGCAGTTTGACAGGATTAAGCTCATAAACGGCATGGTCCGTGCCTGCGAAAAGCGCCCGGTAACGCTCTCCCAGCTTGAAAAGATAGCTGACGAGATCGAGCAGGAGCTTCAGAGCGCACTTGAGCGCGAGGTCAGTACGGTTGAGATAGGCGAAATGGTTATGAAGCGCATAAAGCTTGTTGACGAGGTCGCCTATGTCCGCTTTGCCTCCGTCTACCGCAGCTTCAAGGACATAAACACCTTCATGGATGAGCTTACAAAGCTCCTGAGCGATAAATAACAGCATTCGGACGAACATTATTGTGATAGTCGGCAATTTCGACACCGTGCTGCCGCAATAAATTATAGCCTGCACCCGTGCGCTGTTGCGATAGTCGGCAGCACCGACACCGGGCTGATGCAATAAATGTATCGGTACAGCCTCAATGCGCCTCTAAAAAACACTTCCGAGGCTTATCTGCTCCATTGTCATGAGGGAGAGCAGGGTCTCCTTCAAAAGGCCGTATGAGCCATTTGCGGCATCGGCGTCACCGCTTCCGACATCGGAGCGAAAGCCGTAAAATGCGTCGGTGGTGGAGTTTATCTCACTGTGGCGTATGAAGATGTGTGTATAGCCGTCGAGGTTGAGCCAGTGCTCAATGGCGGTGTCAAGCTGCTGCATGGCTTTGTCCTCATTACCGTTTTTGAGATTTTCATATGACATATCAACTTCATTAATGAGTGAAGAGACAATGCGCTCGTTAATGCGGATATTGACTAAGACTCCCGAGAATATAAGCAGTA
>URAL01000034.1 GCA_900545805.1 uncultured Eubacteriales bacterium
TGCTGCCGGCCTTGCGCATGAGTTCATTAAACGGATCTACCATTGCGCTGCCGGAGGCGGATATTATGCTTCCGGCAAAGGATATTATCCTCTCGGGCTGCATACCGGCGAATACGCGCGTTCGGCTTATCTTGACGCAGCCCTTCGGGAACAGATCGGCATCTGTTATGATAAGGTGCTTTGCCTTGCCGATGTCATAAAGCCCCGACCAGCCTGCTATCGTTGAGCCGCTGCGTATGAGGCTTTTTATCGAAATGAAAAACGGCAGGGGGAAGCTTATGAGCATCGCAATGGGCGCGGCACACACGAATATGCCGGAGAGGATGTGCGCAAAGGCCGAAAAGCTCTTGCTGACAGCGGCGGCGACAATGCTCAAAATGAGGGCTGCTGCAATAAAGTACGGCGTAAGCACGCCGAAGACCGATTCGTCCGGACCGTCCTCCTCGGTGCGGCGGACTATGCCGTCGACGGGCTTTCTGCCCTTGACAAGTGTGATATCCCCGCCGGAAAGCTCGGACTCGGCTGTCAGAACATACGGATGCCTTGACACGGCCGCGGTACTGAATATGACACGGTTGCTGCGTGCGTTCATAACACAGCCGAGCAGAGTAAACGCTATCGTCAGCGAGGGAATAACGCAAAACGGCACGACCTTCTCTCCGACGTTTGCTGCAGACAGAAAAGCGTCTGTCATGCAGAAAAGGCACGATACGACGATTAGAGCGCTTGCGTGAAGCTTGAATTTAACTATGCTCGTTATGCCGGTCGTTATGATGTCAAGTCCGCAGAGCATGACGGATATCATCATGATAAGACACACGGCGCTTTTTACGCCCGCGTCAAACAGCGCTCCGGGCACGGGCAGACCGTAGGATATGTACATCATGACGGCGCACAGGATGAAGGCTATACGTGTTCTCAGCCGCAGACCGGCTATGTGCTTGTCGTAAAATCTCGCGGCCTTGTCCGGCGGCATCTCCTCGCCGAGCTCCTCCGATTCATAGCTCGTCTCGCCCAATGTCACCTGACTTTGCTTTATCTTCATTGCGATGAACGCGAGAGCGGAGATGACCGGCACGGCGACGGATTCGCGGAAAGACTTGGGCTCTCTGCGAGCTTTTTCCCTTTTAGGCGGCTCAGGCTCTATAACGGTGTAATCCGCATCGGCCGCGTATTTATCCTCGGGGCTTTCCTCTATGCCCGAGCCCTCGTACAGATCGGGCTCCGACTCTTTTTGATTATCCTCAAAGCTGATCCTGGTATGCTCCGGGATATCCTCGGGCTTTGACAGATCGGCAGGGGAGCAAACCGGCTCAGTGCGCTTCTTTGTCGGCTCCGGCTCCGCGGCAGGCGCCGGCCCGGACTCGATCACGTGACCGCCGGTCTTGTCCTCATGCCTGAACTCGGCGATTATACGGTCTACCTCGTCGAGCATCCCATCGGTATCACCGGTCTCAGCAGAGCCGGACAACGCTGCCGCTTCTTTTGCGGGAGCGGGAGAGCGTATGCTGTCCTCCGAGGCAAATTCGCGCCGGATCTTCTCCGGATCAAGCTTCGAGGTGCTCTCCGAAACGCTGTCCTCCGACTCAAACTCTGCGGCTATCGCATCAGGGTCAAAATCGTATTCCTTCTGTACGGGAGCGGAATTTATGCCATCGTTTATGGCGGCGGAGAACACCTCGTCGAGCGCCCCTGAAGCGTCCTTTATAGGCTCTCTCGGCTCAAAGACGGGCTTTTCGGAGACAGGCTCTTCGTCGAGAGAGCCGAACTCGCTTAATATACTGTCAAGGTCAAAATGGAAATTGACAGAGCTTTTATCGTTTGAACTCATAAATTACCCTCGGTCAGCCTCTGCGCTGGCGCAGGACTTCGTACATGATTATTGAAGCGGCGGCGGAAGCGTTCAGGGAGTTTATCCTTCCCGCCATGGGAATGCTCACGATAAAATCGCAGCTTTCGCGCACGAGTCTTCCCATGCCGTCGCCCTCGGAGCCGATAACGATGGCGCAGGAGCCGGAAAAGTCTGTTTTCCAAAGCTCACTGCTGCCCCCGGCCGCCGCGCCGTAGACCCAAACGCCCTCGTCCTTAAGCTCCTTGAGAACGGACGGGATGTTCGGAACGCGGGCTATCCTCATATGCTCGGCGGCTCCGGCCGAGGCCTTGCCGACGATGGCGGTCAGCCCCGCGCTGCGGCGCTTCGGTATTATAACGCCGTGCGCTCCGGCGCACTCGGCGCTGCGGATTATTGCTCCGAGGTTTCTCGGATCGCTCACCTCGTCGCAGACGATGATAAACGGCTGCTCGCCGCGCTCCCCGGCAAGGTCGAGAATGTCGGATACCTCGCAGTATTCGTTGACGCCTACAAGCGCCACAACGCCCTGATGCGCCTTCGTCACCGACATGCCGTCAAGCTTGCGGCGGTCGGCATCGACAACGACTATCCCCGCCTCACGCGCCTTGGAAGCGATATGCCCCAGCGTTTTATCCGTCTCGCCCTTGGCTATGAATATCTTATCTATACTGCGCCCTACGCGCAGAGCCTCAATAACGGCGTTTCTTCCCTCGATTATATCGTTTTTGATTTCAAAATTGTTTTCTCTGTTTTGCATCTTTTCACCTATGCTCACATTTGCAGATAATAATACAAAATATATTCTAACATATCCTTGCAGAAGTTTAAAGGGAAAAGTTTTTTCCTGCGACAATTTTTTTGTGGACATTATAATGATTTGGATGTAAGATGCAAGATAGTATACTATAGATTACTATACCTAACTATGTCCTGCGAAAGGAAAGCAATATGAAAAAGCTTAATAAAAAGATAGACATGTTCTGCTACAGGCATCCGAAATTCGGAATACCGAACCTTATGCTGTACATCGTCGTTATAAGCCTTGCCGTCTGGCTGCTGAGCATTATGGACAGCAGCAGAACGCTTTTGAGCTACTTTGCGTTTTCACCCGAGCTCATACTGAAGGGCCAGGTCTGGCGGCTTATAACGTTTATGTTCATACCGCAGGATCTGAGCATGTGGGCTCTGCTGTTTTTTTATTTTTACTACTGGATCGGCAGTACGCTCGAACGCGAGTGGGGCACGGCGAGATTTAATATTTTCATCTTCTCCGGCGTTATACTGACCATTATCTACGGCATGGTGATTTACTTCATCACAGGGCAGTCGGCCTCCATCGGAACCTATTACATCTACCTGTCGATGTTCTTTTCATTTGCGACGCTTTATCCGAACACGCAGGTGCTGTTTATGTTTATAATCCCCGTGAAGATCAAATGGCTTGCGTATATAAATGCGGCGTTCTTCGTGTTTGAGATGCTCGCGACCAAATTCCCGTTCAATCTCCTGCCGCTGATAGCGATGCTCAACTATCTCATCTTCTTCGGAGCAGATCTTATTTCGTCAATTTCCTCCGGCAGAACGCACTACAGCAAAACAACGGTCAATTTCAACCGCGAAAAGCAGAAGATCAAATACGAGCAGCGCCAGAAGGATTATAACTATAAATGCTGCGTCTGCGGCAGGACAGACAGAGATTTTCCGAATCTTGAGTTCCGCTACTGCTCAAAGTGCGCAGGCTATCACTGCTTCTGCCAGGATCACATAAACAACCACGTTCATTTCACTGAATAAGCATACAGGGTGGATAAGAATATGGATAAGAGAAAGAAAACTACGGTAAAGACCGTGATCGGGGCGGTCATACTTGCAGCGCTTCTGGTCGTGCTGGTGCTTGTCGTCATTCGCGGCGTCAAGGCAAATAAGAGTCTGGGCGAGGCGGCTGAGACCCCCATTGTGACTGCGGCGCCTACGCCGGCGCCCACTCCCGAGCCGACGCCCGCGCCCGTCGGCCTGCCTGACTTCAAGCCGCGCTCCGTTGACGGGACAGAGCCGGAAAGACTCATTTCAAGCACGGCCGTAATGGTCGACGGTGAGCTCGTCGAGGAGTACGAGAGCGATTATGAGATAAACTTCGACCTTCCCGAAAAATATACGGAGCTTGAAGGCGTCATTACCTTCCGCGGAGATAATTACCGCACCGGCGCGGCCTGCGGCACGGCAGCCGTCAGCAGTAAAACGCTCACAAAGCTCTGGACGAAATCGACTGGCGGCCTGAGCGATACCGACGGTATCTACTGGTCCGGAAGCGGATGGACAGGGCAGCCTCTTATCGTAAAATGGCCCGAGGCGACGCGCAAGAACATGAGCGCGATGTATGCCTGGGCACGCGAGAAAAAGGAGCTCGTCGAGGTCATTTACGCGACGCTCGACGGACATGTTTATTTCTATGAGCTCACGAGCGGAGAATACACGCGTGAGCCGCTGAATCTCGGCTTTAACTACAAGGGCGCGGGCGCTCTTGATCCGCGCGGCTATCCCATACTTTACGTCGGATCTGGCGTTAACAGCATAAACGGCAGATCACGAGTGAAGGTCGTCAACCTCATTGATAACTCCGTCATGTTTGAGTTCGGGCATAACGAAACCTTTGCAAACCGCAACTGGCATATGTTCGACTCATCGCCGCTTGTGAGCGCGGAAACAGATCAGCTCATCTATCCCGGAGAAAACGGAATACTCTACATCATCCATCTCAACACAAAATACAACGAGCAGACGGGAGAGCTGTCCGTGGACCCGGACAATATAGTGAAATGGAAGTACAGCAGCACAAGAAGCGGCAGCCGGTACTGGCTGGGTGTCGAGTCATCGGCTGCGATAATCAACAACTACATTTTTCTTGCCGATAACGGCGGAAATCTCATGTGTCTCGATCTTAATACGCTCAAGCTCGTCTGGGCGCAGGATGTCCTTGACGATACAAACTGCTCCCCGGTCGTCGATATCGAGGACGGGCATCCGTATATATACATAAGCACCTCGTTCCATTACGGCTGGCGCTCGTATTCGACCGCAGCTATACCGATATTCAAGATCAACGCCGAGACGGGCGAGATCGTCTGGCGCACCGACTATACCTGCTACACCGTGCAGGATCTCTCCGGCGGCGTTCAGGGGACGATTGCGGTCGGAAAGAACAAGCTGTCGGACATGATATTCGTTCCCGTTGCACGAACTCCGGGAGCAAGCTCCGGAACGCTTGTCGCGCTTAAAAAGGACAGCGGTGAGAAGGTCTGGGAAAAGGAAACGTCGATGTACAGCTGGAGCTCACCCGTGGACTTCTATGATGCCGACGGCAACGGCTATCTGCTGTACTGCAACTCCGGCTTCAATATGTTCCTGATAGACGGAAAAACGGGCGAGCAGCTCGACTATATGAACCTTGGCGGCAACATAGAGGCTTCACCGGCGATGTACGGAAATTACGCCGTCGTCGGTACACGTGCGATGCGCACCTATTGTATACAGGTAAATTAAAAATTTGCATAGAGGAAAAGGAAAGGGAAAAGACAATGAAATACGCGATTTTCTACTTCAGCCCCTGCGGCGGCACAAAAACCGTTGCGGATATCATCAGCAGGGAGCTCGGCGACGCGCCCATGCAGGAGCTGACCACTCCGAGCATGAACACGGCCATCGACCGCGATACGCTCACGTTCTTCTGCATCCCGGTCTACGGCGGCAGGATACCTAAGCCCATGTACGATCGCATGAAGATCATAACAGGTGATAAAACCCCCTGCGTGCCCGTAGCAGTGTTCGGCAACCGTGCGGTGGATGACGCTCTGCTCGAAATGAGCGAGCTTGCCGCAAAGTGCGGCTTTGTGACCGTCGCCGGCTGCGAGATCGTGGCTCCGCATTCCATCGACCCCGAGTTCGGCGCGGGACGTCCCGACGCTGCCGACAAGGCGAAGATACATGAGTTTATCGAAAAGCTGAAGTCTATGGACAGCTTCAGCCCCGTCAAAATGCCCGGCGACCCCGGCTACGCCAAGAAAAAGAGCGCGGCACTGCCCCTGTACCCCGTAGCATCGAGGGAGTGCATCGGCTGCGGCATCTGCGAAAAGTACTGTCCGGCGGGAGCAATAAAGGGCAAGCACATGAGGACCGTGCCGACAAAGTGCATAAGCTGCATGAGATGCGTTGCAATGTGCTCGACCGAGTCGCGCAAGGTGCCGGCTCCCATGCGCCTGGCCGCTCACCTCACGCTCAAAAAGCTCTGCTCCGAGCGTAAGGAGGATAAATTTTATCTCTGATAATTGTAAATTATCTGACAATTTCATATTGTGCTAATGAGGATAAATGTGATATACTGAAAAAAGACCTGAAAAGTAATATAGGGAATAAATAATTAAGGAATAAGGAAGGAGCTACATATGGCAAGAGAAAAAATCATTGCGCTCGGCAAAAAAATGACCGACCGCATACCCTACAAGCTCGGATTTGAGAAGCTCACCGAGACAGACCCGGAGTACTACGGCCTTGAATGCATCGTCAGCGACGAGGAAGCGGACGTTGCTCTGCAGATGGGTCTTCGCAAGCCCACTACTCCCGAGAAGATCGCAAAGAAAATGGGCAAGCCCGTCTCCTACGTCCAGGAGATCATGGACTCTCTGGCGAGCAAGGGCGTTCTGGAGTATAACTACGATACTCCCGACGGCAGCCGTCGGTATGTTCTGCCGATCTTCGTTCCCGGTGCTGCCGAACTTATGAACATGCATCTCGACCAGGTGGAGAAGTATCCGCAGATCGCACAGTTTTTCGAGCGCATGGCATTCCTGCCGCTGACCAAGATCACTCCTCTGGTACCTCCCGGAGGCAACGGCATCGGCATGCACGTTATCCCCGTCGAGAAGGCGATTCCCGCAACCAACGAATCTGTCAGCATCGAGCATATCTCCCACTGGCTCAAGAAGTATGAGGGGCAGCTCGGCGTCGGCTACTGCTCCTGCCGTAATGCGATGCGCCTTATGGGCGAGGGCTGCGGCGAGATGCAGGAGGAGCTGTGCATAGCGGTCGGTACCTTCGCAAGATACTGCACCGAGACCGGCAAGGGCCGCGATATCACCTATGAAGAGGCGATGCGCATCCTTCAGCGTGCCGAGGATAACGGCTATGTCCATCAGATAACCAACATCGACGGTGAGGATAAGATATTCGCCATCTGCAACTGTGCGCTCGGCTCCTGCTTCGCTCTGCGCACCTCTCAGCTTTTCAATACTCCCAACATGTCCGCTTCCGCATACCGTGCGCACGTCGATAAGGAAAAGTGCGTTGCCTGCGGCAAGTGCGTCGAGGTCTGCCCGGCAGGCGCGGCCAAGCTCGGCCAGAAGCTCTGCACCAAGGACGGCCCCGTTGTCTATCCCAAGCAGCCTCTGCCCGATGATAACCACTGGGGCGAGCACATGTGGGATATGGACTATAAGAACAACAACCAGAAGAACTGCCACGAGAGCGGCACGGCTCCCTGTAAGGCGGCCTGCCCCGCGCACATCGCCGTTCAGGGCTATATCAAGATGGCAGGCGAGGGCAGATATCTTGACGCGCTCAAGCTCATAAAGCAGGATAACCCGTTCCCGGCAGTCTGCGGAAGCATCTGCAATCGCCGCTGCGAGGACGCCTGCACCCGCGGCCAGCTCGACCGCGCCGTCGCTATCGACGAGATCAAGAAGTTCATCGCCGAGAAGGAGCTGAGCGAAAAGACCCGCTACATCCCCGAAAAGCGCCGTCACAAGACTCCCGATACAGACTATGTCGAGAAGATTGCCGTCATCGGAGCGGGTCCTGCCGGCATGAGCTGCGCTTACTACCTGGCCGAGATGGGCTACGCGAATGTCACCGTTTTTGACCGTAATCCGGTACCCGGCGGCATGCTGACTCTCGGCATCCCCTCCTTCCGCCTTGAGCGCAAGGTCATTAACGCCGAGATCGACGTTCTCAAGAAAATGGGCGTCAAGTTCAAGTGCGGCGTCGAGGTCGGCAAGGATATCACCATCGACGAGCTGCGCAAGCAGGGCTATAAGGGCTTCTTTGTCGCTATCGGCGCTCAGAAGTCGGCAAAGCTCGGTATACCCGGCGAGGAGCTCAAGGGCGTGTACGGCGGCGTTGACTTCCTGCGCGACGTTAACCTCGGCAACAAGGTCGAGATAGGCAAGAAGGTCGCAGTCATCGGCGGCGGAAACGTCGCAATGGACGTTGTCCGCACGGCGGTACGTCTCGGCGCAGAGGAGGCTTACATAGTCTACCGCCGCTCCGAGGAGGAGATGCCCGCAGACAAGGAAGAGGTCGCCGAGGCAATGGCAGAGGGCGTTAAGTTCTGCTACCTCAACGCTCCCGTTGAGATCACCGGCACTGCTGCCGGCAGGGTCAACGGCCTGAAGGTCGAGATCATGGAGCTCGGCGAGCCCGATGAGAAGGGCAGAAGAAAGCCCGTCGGAACCGGCAAGTTCAAGACCCTCAAGGTCAACTCCGTCATCGGCGCGATCGGCCAGACCATCGACTGGGGCGAGCTGGACGTCGGCGAGCTCAAGACCGCCGCAAAGGGCGTGGCAATGGCAGACCCCGTAACTCTCCAGACCGCGCAGAGCGACATCTTCGTCGGCGGCGACTGCTACACCGGCCCGAAGTTTGCAATCGACGCGATAGCCGCCGGACGCGAGGGCGCTATCAGCCTGCACCGCTATGTCCACGAAGGTCAGAGCCTCACCCTGGCGCGCAACCCGCGCGACTTCTACGAGCTGGATAAGGACAACGTCGTTATCGACATCAACTGCTTCGACGCGCCCGTACGTCAGGAGGTCAAGCACGATCCGCGCAAGGCAAAGACCATGAAGAACGACCGCGTCACCTTCACCGAGGCCGAGGTCAAGGCCGAGGCGAGCCGCTGCCTGGGCTGCGGCGTGACCATCGTCGATCAGAATAAGTGCATCGGCTGCGGCCTTTGCACGACCAGATGCGAATTTGATGCCATCCACCTGCACCGCGATCACCCCGAGGCGAGCAAGATGGTCAACACCGACGACAAGATCCCGCCTCTCGGCGTATACGCCGCAAAGCGTGCGGTCAAGATCAAGATCAAGGATCTCAAGGAAAAATTCGCAAAGTGACCACATCGGAGGAATGATCCATGCATGAGCTTGGAACCGTATTTTACGTCATAAAGGAAGTCGAGAAGCTCTGCGACGAGAATGAGCTCACCAAGGTAGGCAGCGTCACGCTTCAGATCGGCGAGGTCAGCGGGATAATCCCGGAGTACATCGTCGACTGCTGGAACTGGGCAGTCAAGGAGTCCAAGTACATGAAAGAGGCCGAGCTCAAGGTCGAAACGCTCGAGGCGGTGACCTTCTGCGAGGACTGCAAGCAGACTTATCCAACGGTGAAATACGCAAAGGTGTGTCCGTATTGCCAGAGCGAGAATACCTATCTCGTCACCGGCAACGAATACATCATAAAAGAGATCGAAGCGATGTAAACCTAATCGAAAAGCTCCCGTCCACGGACGGGAGCTTTTTTGCGCAAAAACGCGCCAGTCAAAAAGTATACCGTTTGACTGGCGCCCTAATTTGAAAACGGTCGTGATTCCAAGTAGTGTTAATAGAATTGAGAATAATCTATTCCCGCTTTGTTACAGACTTACCGACATATACTACTTAATTGCTTTTCACATCTCAATCTCGGGATAGAGCGGGAAGCGCTCGCACAGCATGAGCGCCTGCTGCTTTACGTCCTCGACGGCATCCTCGCCGCGGTTTATGACATCGACGAGCATCCTGCCGATCTCACGCATCTCGTCCTCGCCCATTCCGCGTGTTGTGACCGCCGGAGTGCCGAAGCGCATGCCGCTGGTGAGCCTTACAGACTGCGTATCGAAGGGGATGGAGTTTTTGTTTGCGGTGATGTGAGCCCTGTCCAAAAGCTCCTGTACCTCGTTGCCGGTACGGCCGAGGCTCATGGTGTCGGCAAGCATCAGATGGTTATCCGTGCCGCCGGAGACGATGCGGATACCGCCTGAGGACAGCGTATCGGCCAAAACCGCCGCATTTTTCACGGTTTGCCGCTGATATGCCTTGAATTC
Source organism: uncultured Eubacteriales bacterium (assembly GCA_900545805.1). GTDB lineage: Bacteria > Bacillota > Clostridia > Oscillospirales > Oscillospiraceae > F23-B02. The sequence goes on from URAL01000034.1 coordinate 9,990, forward strand.
CTCGCTCATGGCCTCCTTGAAGCAGACTGCCTTACCGGCGATTATATGCATGAGCGGGCCGCCCTGGGTTCCGGGGAAAACAGCGCTGTTTATCTTCTTTTTCAGCTCGTCTTTGCATAGAATAATAGCACCGCGCGGGCCTCTGAGGGTCTTATGCGTCGTGCTGGTGACGACGTCGGCGTAGGGAACGGGACTGGGGTGAACTCCGGCAGCGACAAGGCCGCCTATGTGTGCCATGTCGACCATGAGGTATGCTCCGACCTCATCGGCTATCTCACGCATTTTCTTAAAATCTATTATGCGTGAATACGCGCTGGCTCCCGCGATGATTAGCTTGGGCCTGCATTCATCGGCCGTCTGCATCGCTTTTTCATAGTCGATCGTCTCGGTCTCGCGATCGACGCCGTAGAAGCAGGCGTTAAAATACTTTCCGGATATCGAGGCCTTTGAGCCGTGCGTCAGGTGACCGCCGTGGCTTAGATCCATGCCGAGTATCGTGTCGCCCGGCTTTAAAAGCGCAAGATAGACCGCTACGTTTGCCTGCGAGCCGGAGTGTGGCTGGACATTCGCATGCTCGGCTCCGAAGAGCTCCTTTGCCCTGTCTATGGCAAGCTGCTCGACGATATCGACATACTCGCAGCCGCCGTAGTATCTCGCGCCGGGGTAGCCCTCGGCATATTTATTGGTCAGATGACTTCCCACGGCCTCCATAACGGCGCGGCTGGTGAAGTTTTCGGACGCTATCAGCTCAATGTGGTCGCGCTGACGCTCCAGCTCCATTTTCATTGCACCGTACAGCTCGGGGTCGCTCATTTTTACAGTCTCATAGCTCATCATTCCGGCCTCCCGTAAACTTAATAATATCCTCGCAATTATACGATAAACTCAGCGTCTTATCAAGCGAAATCGAGCATTTTTGTCCTTTTGCGCAGCAGACGGTCGAATTTCCTTGAATAAGGGGAAGGGCTGTGATAATATACGAAGGAGAGGTGAGGACATGGCAAAAAAACTGCTTAAAGTAATACTGATAATCCTCGGTGTCATACTGCTGTGCGCCGCGGCACTTATTCTTTGGCTGTCGGTCACGGAGTTTAATCCCGGAGACGTCACCGACGTCAAGATAGAGGCGAATTCCGAGGTGGGCGGCCTGAAGCCGTTTTTGGATGAGGAGTTTTCGGTCATAAGCTGGAATATAGGCTATGCCGGTCTCGGCAAGGACTCGGACTTCTTCATGGACGGCGGGAGCAACGTGTCATCCGCCGATCAGGACACCGTGTCGGCTTCGCTTTTGGGAATATATAAAACACTTTACTCCGACGCCGATCCGGCGACGATTTTTATGCTGCAGGAGGTAGACAAAAACTCCTCGCGCACCTATGGAAAGGATGAGACCGAGATACTGGGCATTAATAACAGCACCTATGCGCTCAACTATTCGTGCAGGTTCGTGCCCTATCCCGTTCCGCCAATAGGCAGGGTAAACAGCGGACTTCTGACCACAACGGTATATGATATCGACTCTGCCGAGCGCATATCGCTGCCCTGTCCCTTCGACTGGCCCGTAAGCACGGCAAATCTTAAGCGCTGTCTGCTTGTGAGCTATCTTCCCATATCGGGAACGGACAGCAAGCTGGTTATCGTCAATCTCCACCTTGAGGCTTACGACGACGGCGAGGGCAAGATAGCGCAGACAAAGCAGCTGCGCGAATTTATCCGATCCGAGTACGAAAAGGGAAACTATGTTATAGCCGGCGGCGACTTCAACCAGATATTCCCCAACGGTCTTGAAAAGTACCCAAACACGCACAAGGAAAACTGGGAGCCAGGCACCATATCTGACGATATAATGCCCGAGGGCTGGACGCTTGCATATGACCTTGAAACGCCGACCTGCAGACTGCTCAATCAGCCGTACGACCCGTCGGATACGGAAAACACGCAGTACTACGTCATCGACGGCTTCATCCTTTCCCCAAATGTTGAGCTTGTCTCGGTCAACACTCTGGACGAGGGCTTCACCTATTCCGACCATAACCCCGTGAAGCTTCAGGTCAAGCTCACATCCGAAAAGTAAAAAAAGCCGACCTATATCGGCTGATGCTCGGGCGGCACTGTGAAAATGTGTCGTCCGATGCCCTTAATAAAAGGAGATCTTAAATAATGACGAAAAAGCAAAAGGTGATTTCGATCATTGCGTTTGTTTTGATAATCGTTCTGATCGCGCTGATATGCGTAAGCCTGCAAAACCGGAAGAACGCGGACAACAACGATCCCATAGCAAGCAAAAGCCCCGTTGAGAGCACCGAGCCCACTCCGGAGCCTACTCCCACGCCGCTTCAGTTCACTGCTGCACCCGAGGGCTATTTTAACGACGCGCTGTTCATCGGCGACTCGCGCATGGTGGGCATCGATATGATGCAGACCATCGACGGCGCGACATTCTTCACCACCGTCGGCCTGAGCCTGACCGGTGCCATGAGCACGAGCGCAGACGTTGCCGGAGTCGGCACGACGACGCTCCCGGCGCTGCTGCAGAGCAGGCAGTTCGGCAAGATATACGTAATGCTCGGCATAAACGATATCGGAGGCTCGATCGAAGCACTCAAGCAGACCTACAGCAATCTTGTTGACAAGCTGCGCACCGCGCAGCCGGACGCGATCATTTACATCATGTCGAATCTGCACGTCTCGGCAACGCAGGATTCCCGCGGCACGGCGGTAAACAACAAAAACCTCAATAATCTCAACGACTACACAAAAACTCTCGCCGACGGCGAAACTGTCTTCTATCTTGAGTGCAACGAGCTGTTTGACGACGCAAACGGCACACTCTCGGCTGACATAACCTCCGACGGTATTCATCCCGACGGCAGCGCCTACAGAAAATGGGGCGAGTGGATCATGCAGAATGCGATAGTGAAGTGAATATAACAATAAAGCCACACCGTTCGGTGTGGCTTTAATACTATTCGTCGAGCTTGAGAACTGCGAGAAAGGCCTCGGTCGGTATCTGAACCGTTCCGAGCTGGCGCATTTTCTTTTTGCCCTCCTTCTGCTTTTCAAGCAGCTTTTTCTTTCGCGTGATATCGCCGCCGTAGCATTTGGCGAGAACGTCCTTGCGCATGGCCTTGACCGTCTCGCGTGCGATAATCTTGCCGCCGATGGCCGCCTGAATGGGAATCTCGAAGAGCTGACGAGGAATATTATCCTTGAGCTTTTCGCACAGCTTGCGGGCTCTGGGATATGCCTTGTCCTTATGAGCAATAAAGCTAAGCGCGTCGACCTGATCTCCGTTTAGCAGCATATCGACCTTGACAAGCTCTGAGGGCTTATATTCGCTCAGCTCATAGTCGAGCGAGGCGTAGCCCTTAGTGCGGGCCTTGAGCGTATCGAAAAAGTCATATATTATCTCGTTGAGCGGCATCTCGTAGCGCAGCTCTACAAGATGCGAGTCGAGATATTGCATGTCCTTATATTCGCCGCGCCTGTCCTGGCACAGGGGCATGATGTTGCCGACATAGTCGTTGGGAGTTATTATCGACACCTTGACATATGGCTCCTCCGCGTGCTCGATAACGCCGGGGTCCGGGTAGTTATGGGGATTGTCGACCATGACAACGCCGCCGTCGGTTTTTACTACCTTATATATAACGCTCGGCAGAGTCGTCACGAGGTCGAGGTCAAACTCACGCTCAAGGCGCTCCTGTATGACCTCCATGTGCAGCATGCCCAAAAATCCGCAGCGGAAGCCGAAGCCGAGCGCCGCGGAGCTTTCGGGCTCGAAGGACAGGGATGCATCGTTGAGCTGAAGCTTTTCCAGCGCGTCGCGCAGATCGGGGTATTTGCTGCCGTCCTCGGTGTATATGCCGCAGTAGACCATGGCGCGTGCCGGACGGTATCCGGGCAGAGCCTCGGCGCAGGGGTTTGCCGCGGTAGTCACCGTATCGCCGACCTGGGTGTCGGCAACATTTTTTATAGACGCCGTGAAATATCCGACGTCGCCGGCCGTCAGCTCCGCGCAGGACTCAAGTCCGATCGGCCGCATGTGGCCGACCTCGAGAACATTGTATTTTGCGCCCGTCGAGTGCAGCAGCACCTCCGTGCCCTTGGCTATGCGTCCGTCAAATACGCGCATGAAAACTATAACGCCGCGGTAGCTGTCGTACTGGCTGTCGAATATCAGTGCTTTGAGCGGCGCATTCACATCTCCTGTCGGAGACGGAACGTTTGCGACGATATCCTCGAGAACAGCCTCGACGTTTATGCCGTTTTTCGCGCTGATCTCGGGTGCATCCATGGCCAGAATGCCTATAATATCCTCAATCTCCTGCTTTACGCGCCTGGGATCTGCGGCAGGGAGGTCAATTTTGTTTATAACGGGCAGGATCTCAAGCTCAGCATCCAGCGCAAGGTAGGTGTTGGCAAGCGTTTGAGCCTCAACCCCCTGCGATGCGTCAACGACGAGCACCGCGCCCTCACAGGCTGCCAGCGATCGGCTGACCTCGTAGTTGAAGTCGACGTGCCCCGGTGTGTCGATGAGGTTCAGAACATAGGTCTCGCCGTCCTTGGCCTTGTAGTTAAGGCCGACTGCGCGCGCCTTTATAGTGATGCCGCGCTCACGCTCGAGCTCCATGTTGTCGAGGATCTGATCCTCCATTATGCGCTCCTCGACAGCGCCGCATATCTCGATAAGTCTGTCCGACAGCGTGCTCTTGCCATGGTCGATGTGCGCTATTATCGAAAAGTTTCGTATATGGTCCTGCGGTATCATGTCAGTTCCTCCAAAGCGGCCTCGGTTTTATTGGCAAGGCTGCGCATTTCGGCAATGAATACGCGCGCGATATCCGCGCCCCTATCCACGCCGTCGGGGTTCGGCGAGCGGCCGAGCAGATAGTCGGCCGTTACATTATAATAATCACAGACACGGCAGACAAAGTTGAGCCCCGGCTCGCGCGCACCGTTTTCATAGTGGCTCAAAAGCGCCTGGCTTATCCCCAGATCGGCAGCGGCCTTGCGCTGGCTGAGCCCCACCGTGCGGCGCAGCTCTGAAAGTATCTGTGCAAAGCTTTTCTTGTCGTATTCGTACATTTATCTTATTCTCTCCAAAAAATGATTACAGTTTGTATATTATACATATGATATCGCGGTTTGTAAATAGAAATCGGGCTAAATACTTGAAAAATTTTCGCGAGAGTGATAAAGTGGTATTCGGAATTTTTTGCGGCCGAAACACCGCATTATTGGAGGAAAATAAAATGTTTGAAAATCTTATTGAAGTTCTTAAAAACGATCCGAGAAAGATCGTCTACACCGAGGGCAGCGACGCACGCATCCTCGAGTCGGCGGCACGCCTGAAGAAGGACGGCTTCCTGACCCCGATACTCGTCGGCAAGGTCGATGAAGTCAAGGCAGCGGCCGCAAAGGGCGGCTTTGATATCGAAGGCCTCGAGATCCTCGATCCCGCTACCTACGAGGGCATGGACGCAATGGTCGACGAGATGGTTGCACTGCGCAAGGGCAAGATGAGCGAAGAGGACTGCCGCGCAGCTCTTTCCAAGGGCAACTACTTCGGCACGATGCTCGTCAAGATGGGCGTTGCCGACTGCCTGCTCGGCGGCGCGACCTATTCCACCGCCGATACCGTACGTCCCGCGCTCCAGCTTGTTAAGACCAAGAAGGGCGCACACCTTGTATCCTCCTGCTTTATCATGATCCGCGGCGACGAGACCCTCGCAATGGGCGACTGCGCGATCAATATCGACTATCAGGATACCGTCGACAAGGAAGGCAACGTCACCTTCACCGCGGCTCAGAAGCTGGCTGAGGTCGCAATAGCCACCGCGGAGACCGCAAAGGTCTTCGGCATCGACCCGAAGGTCGCGATGCTGTCCTACTCCACCAAGGGCAGCGGCAAGGGCCCCAACGTTGACCTTGTTCGCAATGCTACCGAGGAAGCAAAGAAGCTCGCTCCCGAGCTCAAGCTCGACGGCGAGATGCAGTTTGACGCAGCCGTTTCTCCTGTCGTCGGCCAGCTGAAATTCCCCGGCTCTCCCGTTGCAGGCTACGCAAACACCTTTATATTCCCCGAGATCCAGTCCGGCAACATCGGCTATAAGATAGCGGCACGTCTCGGCGGCTTCGCCGCATACGGCCCCATCCTTCAGGGCTTGAATGCCCCGATAAACGACCTGAGCCGCGGCTGCAACGCGGAGGAAGTCTACCAGATGTCCATCATCACCGCCGCGCTCAAGTAATACATAATACATATAATTAAACTCAAAGAAAACGCCGTCCGCCGGGACGGCGTTTTTGCGTGAAATACCCGGTCATATGTACAATGGCGGCTTTGAGCATGGCCAAAGTATTGTGAACATCGACAATATGTAAACGGAAGGTGAATTTACAATTGACTTGAACGGGCGGAAATGATATTATCATTTCAACAAATCACCCGATTCATGTTATGCTGAGAGGCGCGGGGCTTATCAGTACGTTTTCTGTTTTGTGACAGCATGGAAAACGGAAAGGAGGCTTCGCCGAAGATGCCTGTGCTCTGTCAGGTCAGGCTTCTGGGGTGTGCCAGAACATGGTACACACTGTCACGATAGTGGAGAGCTTTGCATAAGAAGATATCTGCAAAAGTGTTTTTTTTCTGTCGTGCCGCATATTCATGTGCGGCACGATTTTGTTATTATCACAAATTTAGGAGGTAGTTGTATTATGTTTATCGGTACAGCCTGGGCTATCGTTCCGCCTATTGTGGCAATCGTTTTGGCACTGATAACAAAAGAAGTTTACAGCTCGCTGTTTGCCGGCTGCCTGCTGGCGGCAGTGTTCGTTTCCGTTTCGCTTCTGCCTGCCGGTCTCGGCTTTTGGCCATCGGTCGGAAATGTAGCCTGGGGAAGCTTTGAGCGTCTGTTTGCATCCATGGCCGAGAATATGGATCTCAATATCCTGATCTTCGACGTTCTGCTCGGCATGATCATTGTTCTGCTGGCAAAGTCCGGCGCTTCCAGGGCTTACGGCGCATGGGCAAGCAAGCGCATAAAGAGCAAGAGGGGAGCAATGCTGTCCACCTCGGCTCTCGGCATCCTGATTTTTGTTGACGACTATTTCAACTGCCTGACGGTCGGCAACATCATGCGCCCGATCACCGACAAGTACAAGGTATCGCGTGCAAAGCTTGCGTACATCATCGACGCGACTGCCGCTCCGGTGTGTATTCTCGCGCCTGTATCCAGCTGGGCGGCCGCAGTCAGCAGCTACATTCCCGAGGGGTATGACATAAACGGCTTCCAGATGTTCTGCGCGGCTATTCCGTTTAACTTCTACGCGATACTGACACTTATCATGGTCTTCTTCACGAGCTTCTTCCTCATTGACTTCGGTAAAATGCGCCGTCATGAGCTCAACGCGGCAAAGGGCGATCTGTTCACCTCCGGCGGAGAGGAGTTCAAGGACATGGAGCAGTCCGAGCAGGAGGGCAGCAGCAGGGGCCGTGTGTCCGATCTGCTAATCCCGATCATCGTACTGATCGTTACCGCAGTGTTCGCAATGATCCTCACCGGATATCATAACGGCGCGGAAAACCTGATCGATGCATTCGCAAACTGCTCGGCAAGCCTGGCGCTCGTGTTTGCAACGTTTATGACCGTTATCGTCATGGCAATCATGTACATCCCCAGGAAGGTCGTCAGCGCACGCGAATTCATAAACTGCCTGGTCGAGGGCTTCAAGGTTATGATCCCCGCTATCACTGTTCTGATCTTCGCATGGACGCTCAAGGGTCTTGTTGATCAGCTGAGCATCGGAACCTTCGTGCAGGGCATTTTCAGCAACAGCACAGCGGTCAGCATCTTCCTGCCCGTTGCGATATTCCTGGTAGCATGCCTTCTCGGCTTCTCCACCGGCACCTCGTGGGGCACTATGGGCATCCTGATCCCGATCATCGTTCCCATGTGTGCGAGCATGCCCGAGGTAATGACCATCTGCATTTCCGCAACAATGGCCGGCGCTGTCTGCGGCGACCATTTATCACCCATCTCCGATACGACCATAATGTCCTCTGCCGGAGCTCAGTGCAACCACATCAACCACGTTGAAACTCAGATGCAGTATGCCATTCCCGTTATTGCTGTGTCGGCCGTAAGCTATATAATTGCCGGCACCGTAAAGCACTGGTACATCGCACTGCCCATTTCCATCGTGATCATGCTTGCCGTCATCATGGTGCTTTATAAGGTCTCGAATAACAAGAAGGAAAAGGTCACAGCATAAGCAATGAAGAAAATCGATGTACCCTATATTGATCAGACCGGCGGCGGAGCGCTTACAGGCTGCGAAAGCGTAACGGCGGTCATGCTTCTTCAGTATCTCGGCTGCGACATATCCATATACGATTTCATTGATAATTACCTTGAAAAAGAGGACTTTGCCGAGATTGACGGAGTTTTGTACGGTCCGAGCCCTTATGAAAAATTTGTGGGCGACCCCTATGACAGGGACGCCATGGGCTGCTATGCTCCGGTCATTCAAAAGACCATGCAGCGTGTGCTGGGTGACAAATACCGGGTGATCGATGAAACAGGACGCGATATACCTTATCTTCTGCGTACATACATAGATAACGATATG
>URAL01000035.1 GCA_900545805.1 uncultured Eubacteriales bacterium
ATCCTATAATTACATTCCGCACCATCAAAAACAGTCATCACAGAGTGGTGACTGTTTTTATATGCTTGCAGCACTTGAACCGGCGGCCTCTTGCAAATTAAATCCGCCGCTCGGCCTGCCTTACTTTTGTTTGACAGTATGACTGAAAACGTGTATAAGTAATGTAGCAGACAAGAGCTGTAATACTAAAATATATAAAAAAGGAGGGGTTTAATGGACAGAAAAATAGATCTTGATATTGCGCAGGGCTGCCGCATGAGCCATATTGAGGATATAGCCGGTAAGCTCGGCATAGGCGGGGACTATCTCGAATGCTACGGGAAATATAAGGCCAAGATCGACCTGAGCTGTCTTGCGGATACAAAGCGCGATGACGGCAAGCTCATTTTGGTAACGGCCATAACGCCGACTCCGGCCGGAGAGGGAAAGACCACCACGGCCATCGGCCTTGCCGACGGACTGCGCAGAATCGGCAAAAACGCGGCCGCCGCGCTGCGCGAGCCGTCTCTAGGCCCGGTGTTCGGAATAAAGGGCGGAGCCTGCGGCGGAGGATATGCGCAGATAGTCCCGATGGAGGACATAAACCTGCATTTTACAGGCGATATCCATGCGATAGGAGCTGCAAACAACCTGCTGGCCGCGATGATAGATAACCACATCATGCACGGCAACGCTCTCGACATTGATATAAACAGGATTACCTGGCGCAGATGTGTCGATATGAACGACAGACAGCTGCGGTATATACGCGACGGCCTCGGCGGAGAAAAGAACGGCGTCGAGCGAAGCGACGGCTTTGACATCACCGTCGCAAGTGAGATTATGGCGATACTCTGCCTTGCAGAGTCTGCCGCCGATCTCAAGGAGCGGCTTTCACGGATAGTCATCGGCTACGATACGAAGGGAAGACCCGTGACGTGCAGTCAGCTCAAGGCGCAGGGCGCAATGGCGGTGCTTTTGAAGGACGCTATAAAGCCCAATCTGGTTCAGACGCTGGAGGGAACCCCGGCATTTGTCCACGGCGGGCCTTTTGCGAACATCGCCCACGGCTGCAACTCGGTTTTGGCGACCCGCATGGCGCTCAAGGCGGCAGACTACGCTGTCACGGAGGCCGGCTTCGGCGCCGACCTCGGCGCGGAGAAGTTTCTGGATATAAAATGCCGCGCATCGGGTCTTCGCCCCTCGGCGGTCGTTGTCGTCGCAACGATAAGGGCGCTGAAAATGCACGGCGGCCTGGACAAATCGCAGCTCGACAGCGAGAATCTCGCAGCGCTGGAAAAGGGTATACCGAATCTTCTGCGGCATGTTTCAAATATCAAAAACGTCTACCGGCTTCCGTGCGTAGTTGCGCTCAACCGTTTCCCGAGTGACACGGAGGCGGAGATCGGGCTCGTGAAGGAAATGTGCTCACAGCTTGATACGCAGATCGTTCTGTCCGACGTCTGGGCGCACGGCGGCGAGGGCGCGCGCGAGCTTGCAGAGACCGTCGTTAAGCTCTGTGAGGAGGACAGCTCCGGCTTCAGATACTGCTATGATGACGCTCTTGGCATTGAGGATAAAATTAACGCGGTAGTAAAAAATATATACGGTGGCAGCGGCGCGGTTTTACTGCCCGAGGCGCAGCGTCAGGCAGCACAGCTAACGGCTCTGGGCTTTGACCGCCTGCCCGTGTGCATAGCAAAAACACAGAGCAGCTTTTCCGACGACCCCAAAAAGCTCGGTGCGCCGGAGGATTTCACCGTGACGGTGCGGCAGATAAAGGTAAGCGCCGGAGCGGGCTTCACGGTTGCGCTCGCGGGTAATATCATGACCATGCCCGGATTACCGAGCGTTCCGGCAGCCGAGAGCATCGACATAGATAATAAAGGAAGAATAACGGGACTTTTCTGATGGATTTGAGCAGAATGCTCGGCTACACCGAGGCGCTGAGCAAAAATAACAACCGCACATGGTTTCACGATAACCACAGGCTCTACGAGCAGGCGCAGGAGGATTTTCTCATGCTGCTGGACGTGATGAAGTTTGTTCTGGCAAAGGATGCGCCGCAGATCGGCGATCAGATACTCTTTGAAAACCCTAAAAACTTCATGTACCGCATACCGCGTGACATGCGCTACAGTAAAAACAAAACGCCCTATAATCCGGCGTTCAGAGCCTATATGTCGCCGCGCAAAAAGGACTTTCTGCCGCTGTCGTACTATGTGCACATAAGCCATGAGCGCTGCATCATAGAGACCGGCGCGTGGCCGTGGGAGACAAAACAGCTCAGCCGCCTGCGCGAGCACATCGCCTATAACTATGAGGAGCTCGACGAAATATGCGCCGAAAACGGACTTACGGTTTACGGCGAGCAGTTAAAGCGCACGCCTCGCGGCTATGAACCCGATCATCCGGCCGCCGACTGGCTGAAGTATAAGTTCTGGCTCACGGAGTACAGCTTCACGGAGCGAGACCTCACAGACCTTGATACCTTCGCCGAAGCAGCGGGAGCGGCAGTGCGCAGATTCGAGCCGCTCAGGCAGTTTTTGATGGCCGCGTTTGACGACAGAGTATATGAAGAGGAATAACACAAAAGTGAGCATCCGACGGGTGCTCACTTTTTATATTATGTAAACTCATATCATAAATACATCACCGTAAGGATACGGACTGCCGGGTGTTTTGAGCGTCCAGCGCTCAAAAGCGTCCTTATCGCGCACAACCATGCCCGAAAGACGCGATATTCCGAGAGTCTTGAGCTCGGGACACATTGGAGTTGTGGGGCCTATGATAATAGTCTGCGCATCCCTTGAAAGCTCCAGCAGGCGGGGCAGCGTTTTGTTTACGGCGGCGCTGGCCGTCATGATGACGATATCGCAATCAGGCAGCAGATATTCGCAGGCCGGATCGGGATAGTCGCCCGGCTTTGGACTGCGCTCAATTATGTAAACCTCACTCGCACCGTCGAGCGCACCGGGCTGCAAGCTGAGATGGCCGATAAGGGCAATTTTTTTGCCCTCGGTCATCATGCCGTGGGTGCAGCTTTTATCGAAGCTGCACCGGGCGCCGAGCTTGTCCATGTGCTCCGGTGTATTATAGAACGCGTTTATTACCGCCATGCCCTCGGACGCTTCGAGCAGATTCCATGAGCACACAGCATTTGCCGCAGTGCGAGCCGGAAGCCCGACCAGGGAATCGAACAGCCTGCTCCGGCTTTCAAGCTCGTGCCGCATGGCTATGCCGTATCTCCCGTCGCTGAGCTCGGCCGCTATCCACGACTTGCCGTGCACTATACGCGAAACGTATAGCTCATCGGTAATTCCGTTAATCAAAATATCGTAATAATCCATTGTCATTCCTCCGAGAGCATTATATCACCGCTTGCGCCGCTATGGCAAGTGATGATATAATACTCTGTGTCTGGAGGTATTGCCAATGATATTTGACACTCACGCGCATTATGACAGCGGTGCGTTCAACGCCGACCGCTTTGAAATACTTGCATCCATGCCCCAAAAAAACGTCGGCCTCATCGTAAACCCCGGCTGCGACCTTGAAAGCAGCCTTGAGGCTATTGCGCTCGCAGAAAAATTCGACTTCGTGTATGCAGCCGTCGGCTGGCATCCCGAGGATATGGACAAGCTCACGGAGGAGAGCCTTGCGGAGCTTAAGAAGCTGGCAGAACACCCTAAATGCGTCGCCGTCGGCGAGATCGGACTCGACTATTATTGGGACGCAGAGCATAAGGACGAGCAGAAGGCACTGTTTATCCGTCAGATAGAGCTCGCGCTGGAGCTGAATAAGCCTGTCATTGTCCATGACCGCGAGGCACACGGCGACTGCTTTGACATAGTAAGCCGCTACCACGAGCTGCGCGGTGTGTTTCACTGCTATTCAGGCAGCGCGGAAATGGCCGCCGGGCTCTTAAAGCGCGGCTGGTATCTCGGCTTCGACGGGCCGATAACCTATAAAAATGCGCGCAGGTCGATAGAAGTGCTGGAGATGTGCCCGCTTGACCGCATGGTGATCGAGACTGACAGCCCGTATCTCACGCCCGTTCCGAACAGAGGAAAACGCAACGATTCCGCGAACCTCAAATATGTGATCGAAAGGATTGCCGAGATAAAGGGCGTGAGTCCCGATGTCATAGAATGTGCAACATTTGAAAACGGCAAAAGACTTTACGCAATGGAGGATATGTGATGTATGCACCCGAAATCATACTCAGCGGCGCGCCGAACGCGCGCGATCTCGGCGGGATTGAGACGATCGACGGCAGAGTGCTCAGACCCGGCCGTCTGATACGCAGCGGTATGCTCTCGCGCCTTGACGATAACGATATAAGCTATCTCAAAAACGCCGGACTGCGCACGGTCGTCGACTTCAGAACGACTGCTGAGCGCCTGCAAAAGCCCGACCGCCTGCCCGGGGGAGTGGAGTATATAATCTGCCCTATGCTCGAGGATAAGACCGAGGGCATAACACGCGACAAGCCCGAGACAGAGGACGAGGAGGCGCAGCGTACCGTAAAAATGGCCAGGCGACTTATGGAGCGCGGCCCTGACGCCGCGGCTCAGATGCGCTCACTGTACCCTATACTGGTGACGCTCGAACATTCGGTACTTCATTACAGGCAGTTTTTCGAGATACTTCTTCGTCACGAGGAGGGAGCGCTTTTATATCACTGTACCATGGGAAAGGATCGCGTCGGCACGGCGACGGCGCTCATACTCTCCGCGCTCGGCGTTTCACGCGAGAATATATTTGAGGATTATCTGATAACGCGCACACGCTGCGCTCCGGGCACGCAGAGACTCATAAACAACTGCAAAAGGTACACCGGCGACGTGGCAGAGCTTGAGTTTATCCGCACCCTTGACACCGTTCGGGAGGACTTCCTCGGCGCAGCGTTCAAGGCCATTGACGACAATTACGGCGGCATGGATATGTTTCTCCATGAGCAGATGGCGCTCGACGATAATAAGCTTGCCCGTCTGCGCGAGCTGTATCTTGATTGAAAAGGCACCCCTTATTGGGGTGCCTTTTCAATCCTCGAGAAACTCCGAGTAGCAGTCGAGCGTCAGACAGCTGGAGAGCTCGGTGAGTATAAGCTGTATTTCGGAGTTGTCATACTCATTGTCCGGCGCGGAGAGCTTTTGACATACCGGAATGTCATACGAGAGCAGTACGCGCACGGATGTTCCCTGCCCCTCGCCGCGGCTCTCTATTATCAGTGTTCCGCGATGCAGCTCAGCTATGCTCTTTGCAACGGAAAGGCCGATGCCGCTTCCTGCCGGCTGTGAAAGTCTGTCACGCTTCTTGTACTTGTCAAACACTGCGGCAAGCTCCTCTGACGGTATGCCGCTTCCGTTATCATCGACGCATATTATTAGGCTTTTATCGGTTCTTAGCAGAGAAACGGCGATCCTGCCGCCGCGGCTGCATACGGATATACTGTTTGCCAGAAGATTCAGAATCATCTGAGTGATGAGCGAGCGGTCGGCCACGATGCGCAGATGCTCCTCGGCGTGAAAGGATATGCTGATGCCCTGTCTGCGCGTGAGGATGCCGATGGTGTCGATCATTTTCCCGAAAAGCTCGGTCATGTCGAGCGGTTCCGGACAGAAGGGGAGCGAGCCCTCTTCAATGCCCGAGAGCGTGCCGAGGTTATCAAGCGCACGCTTTATCCTGTAATAATTGCGGTTGAGAGTGCAGACATATTCGCGGAGCTTATCGTTTGCGACATCCTCCGCAATGACGGATATGCAGGATGCGGAGAACTTGATGTTTGACATGCAAGAGCGCAGAGTGTCAAAAACGCTGTCGCTCGGCGCCGGAAGCCGATCGTCGCAGCTGATGGCATAGATGCGATAGCCGTTTGCGGAAGAGACCTTTACGGTGCAGCTCCGACTGCCGATAAATGCCGATGTGACAAAGCTGTCGGCCTGATTATTAGTTATATGCGACGGCATGAGCATGTCCAGCGGCTTTGACGTAAGATCAAAGCCCGCAAGACCGATAGCAGCGGGGTTCATATAAATTATCTTACCTCGGCGCGATACCACGGCTGCCGTGTCGAGCATCGAGAGCACTGCGGATATCAGAGAGGAATCCGACACAGTTGGTCACCTCCAAACGGTTTTCGCCCCCATTCTATCAAAAACAAGCAAAATATACAATAGAGAGCCTCAAAAAGGCGTTTTTTTATCGGATATTTGGCTGTATCGAAATATTGATTTTTGAGTATAGTATATGATAAACTTAAGTCAAACAGCAAGTAATGTTTTCCACGCTGAAATTAATTTAATGGAGGAACATAAAATGATCAAAGTTGCAATCAATGGTTTTGGCCGCATCGGCCGTCTGGCATTCAGAGCCGGCATCGTTGCCGACGATATCGAGATCGTTGCGATAAACGCTCCCGATAAAACTCCCGCACAGCTTGCTTACACCGTCAAGTACGACTCCGTGCACGGCCGCTTCCAGGGAACCGTTGAGCATGACGATAATTCCATCACCGTTAACGGCAAGCGCGTCGCCGTTGTCGGCAACCGCAACCCGGCGGAGCTTCCCTGGGGCGAGATGGGCGTTGAGTACGTCCTCGAGTGCACCGGCGCATTCCTGACCACCGAGAAGGCACAGGCTCACCTCGATGCCGGCGCACAGGTCGTCGTTCTGTCCGGCCCGTCCAAGGACGATACCCCGATGTTCGTCTGCGGCGTAAACCTTGATAAGTACACTCCCGACATCAAGGTCGTTTCCAACGCATCCTGCACCACCAACTGCCTGGCTCCTCTCGCCAAGGTCATAAACGACAACTTCGGCATCGTCGAGGGTCTCATGACCACCGTTCACGCAGACACTGCAACTCAGGAGGTCGTCGACGGCTTCTCCAAGAAGAACTGGCGTCTCGGCCGCGGCGTTCACGGCAATATCATCCCCACCAGCACCGGCGCTGCAAAGGCAGTCGGCAAGGTCATCCCCGAGCTCAAGGGCAAGCTGACCGGCACCTCCATGCGTATCCCCAGCGCCGACGTTTCCATCGTCGACCTGACCTGCCGTCTCGAAAAGGGCGCAACTTACGATGAGATCTGCGCGGCTGTCAAGGCAGCAAGCGAAGGAGCAATGAAGGGCGTTATCGAGTACTGCGAGGACGAGGTCGTTTCCTCCGACTTCATCACCGATCCTCACACCAGCATTTTCGACGCAAAGGCCGGTCTGGCTCTTAACGACAACTTCGTAAAGCTCATGGCATGGTACGATAATGAGTGGGGCTTCAGCTGCAAGATGCTCGACCTCACCCGCCATATCGACAAGGTCCGCAAGGCGTGATTTAAAGCTTAAGCATAAAAAATCCGGAGCTCAGCTCCGGATTTTTTTATGAAGCATGAGCGGAAAAGAGCCGCTCGAAACCATATGTTTTCTTATCTCCGCCGTCCTTTGCGGCGGTTTTTGTACTCCGGTCACTACACACTGTATCCTTACAAAGAAGATAACGAGGACCGTTATTAACTCCGGCCTCTGTAAGGCCCTTAATTTCCGTTCTTCTCGGAAGCTATGGAAATTTGAGCTCTCCTCATGCTGCACTTAGCATGACGATTCACTCATTGCCGCTCAAAAAGTTTATACAAAACAATAAAAAGTGTTGCAATATCATGAATGATGTGATATATTATTAACGATATCAAGGATTACGTCCCCCCGTGATCCGGCTCCCAAGGTCATTGCGCTTTGGGAGCTTTCTTTTTTGCCTTGAAAACCGGAGCTTTGTGTGCTAAATTATCTCCATCAAATATTTTTGATCAAGGAGAAAAATTTTATGGAAATCGGAATAAAAGGCAAGGTCGAGACCGTCGTTGACGGCAGCAACACCGCAAAATTCGTTGGAAGCGGTTCACTGGATGTCTTCGCAACTCCCTGCATGGTCGGACTCATGGAGCAGGCGGCCCAGATGTCGGTGGCACCGTATCTCGCCGAGGGCGAGGGCACTGTAGGCACGAAGCTTGAAATAAGCCACGACGCGGCAACGCCCCTTGGCATGAAGGTTTGGGCAGAGAGCGAGCTTATAGAGGTTGACCGCCGCCGCCTTGTGTTTGAGGTCAAGGCCTTTGACGAGTGCGGCCAGATCGGCGCGGGCCGCCATGAGCGCTTTATTATCAATAACGAGAAGTTTATCGCGAAGGCCAACGCCAAGGGAGCAAAGTAATGAAGCATTTCATAGTGCTCATAGGAAACTACGGCTCCGGCAAAACGGAGATCGCGATAAACCTTGCGGTAAACTCCGCGGCCAAGGGGCTTAATACGCTGGTGGTCGACCTTGATAAGGTAAACGACTATTTCCGCATGAGCGACCGAGTTGAGCTTCTGAAGGAAAACAATATTAACCTCGTATCGCCGACCTTCGCAGGGCAGGGCGTTACGCCGAGCAATATGTCGGCGGCCGTGGCCTCGGCCTTCGCCGGCGACTGGGATCTGTGCATCTTCGACGTCGGCGGCGACGCAGCCGGCGCCATGTCGCTTGGCAGATATCACACCGACTTTGCCGCCCTCAAGGAGGGACAACTTGAGGTGTACGATATCGTCAATGTGTTCCGCCCCATGTCCGAGAGCCCGGAGAAGATCATAAGGCTCAAGGAGGAGATGGAGGGCTTTGCAAGGCTCAGGGTAACGGGCTTTGTAAACAACTCTAACCTTCTCAATTTTGCGAGCGCCGACGATATCCGACAGGGCTACGACGTTCTGCGCGAGACAAGCGATATGACCGGCATACCCGTCGCGCACACGACCGGGCGCAAGTGCTTTCTCGATGAATTCCTGCGCGACGGGCGCGATGAGAAGTATATCGGTGAGCCCATCGGTCTTGAGACCTATATGCACCGCTCGTGGGAGGCCTTCACGAGCCTGGGACTATGAAAAATACGGAGTCATTTTTGACTCCGTATTTTTTAGCGTGCAAAAAAGTCACAGACTTTTTTGCACGCTAAAAACGCCACATTTTTTGTGAAGCTTACGCTTCACAAAAAATCTCGCTTTGCTCGTCAAAAAGCCTGATAGCTCAGGCATTTTTGATGGCTATAATCCAACTTGAGGCGGGCCTTGCCCCCTCAAGCTCCCCCGCTGCGCGGTTATCTTTCCTCGGCAGCATAGGTTTTTTGGCAGTCTGGAAAAATACGGAGTCATTTTTGACTCCGTATTTTTCATCCCTCCATGACATGCAGTGCGCGTATGGCAGCGTTTTCGATGCGGCTCTGCACGTCAAAGGCGTGCCGCTCAAGATAATAATCCGCACTGCTGCCGGTGAGCCCCTGCTCCCGCAGCTCAAGGACTGTCTGTGCGCAGATATCCTCGATGACCTGAGCCTTGAGCAATCTTCCGTCGGGCGCGTTATCGCCCGTGAGCAGGAATTCGAGCGCATCGGCGAGCTCAGGAAGCTTTTCCAGCCCACGCATGCCGCGCAGCAGCCATTTGTAGTACGGTGCGTGGCGGCGGTTTAAGAGAAACACCGCCTCGGCCGTGTTTTTCACAAACTCGCTTACGGCGAGCATCGCCGCGCCCTCCTCGCCGTGCGCAAGGCAGCGCGAGTAGTTGTACTGCCCCGACTGCGCCATGAACGCCAGCCGTGCGGCAAGCTTTTTGCGCCGCACATCCTCGGGCATACCGTGGGCTATCTCATTGCGTATGCGCGAGAACTCACCGAGATCGTCACGGAACACCTCGCCGCTGACTGCCTGCGCAAGAGCGTATGAGGGCAGATGCAGCCAGTCGCGCCACGCCTCGGGAGCGCCGGAGCAGCCGGTAAAGCGCCGGTAGAAGTCGCTTATGCGCATAACGCCGACGCCCGATGTGCCGAGAGCAGAGGACTTTGATACTTTGCCGCCGAACAGACCGCGCATTTCACGCGACAGAGCAAGGCCGATCGCATCGTCGTCTGCGTCCGTAAGCCACAGGCAGAAGCCGGGCTCAAAATCATGGTCGTGCGAGACGTCGTCGTCAAAGCCCAGGCACTGAGAGCCCGCGCCCGCAAGTCCCACGGCGATGCGCATTTCAAATTCGGGGAATCGTGTGTGTATCAGCTCCGCACCCTTTTCAAGATAGAGTGCTCTTGCCGCGTCAAGCCCTTTCATTTATCTCCTCCATGCGCTCGCGCAGCGCCTTGACGTATATGAAATAGCCGAAATGATCAAAGGTCGGGATGCATTTTGAAAGCGTAAACGCGTTGTATCCGTCTCGCGGCAGCGCGGGATCGGTGAGACAGTCGTAGGCTCTGTCGAGCATGGGCTCAATATCCTGCTCGCGCCCCATGCGCTCGTACAGCTCCGCGAGATTGCAGAGTGTGACGGCCGTGTCGTTTCCGGGATCCCTGCAGCTTTTTATGATGTCAAGAGCCATCCTGAAATGCCGCTCTGCGCTCTCATAGTCGCCCGTGTCCTGATAAACAAGCGCCATGTTGTTGTAAAGACCGGCAAAGCGATAATCAGAGGGGTCAAGCTGCTCGGCATATATACGCGAAGCATGGCGCAACAGCGGCAGCGCGTCGGAGGCTTTGCCCAGAAATTTCATCGTCGTCGCGGCATTTAATATGATCGTAGCGCCAGATACGGTGCCGCCTAAGCGGTGCAGGCGTATAAGCTCAAGCCCACGCTCAACTGCGGCCCCGGCGGCTTTTTTATCGCCCGTGCGGCGGTGCAGCCCCATGAGCTCGCTTTGCAGCGAAAGCTCGCCTCTCCAGTCGCCGGCGCGCAGGGCGATATCTGTCCAATGCTCAAGTAGCATTTGCGCCTCGGACAGATGTCCGCCGTTTTGCAGCCTGTCGAGCTCGATTACGACCCTCGGAACGTCAACGGCTCTCGGACAGGGCTCAGCGTCGGGATGCCCAAGGAACATTGACGCGTCAAAGCAGCAGCGCGGTTCGGAATGCTTCATGTTATCACCTCAAGTATATTCTACTACTTAGCGGCCATGCTTTACAGTGGCGCTTGCAACTGCCGGAAAATCAGGTATAATTAAAGCATGAAAAGCTTGATGATAAAAATTTTCATATGCCTTGAGGCGGCATTATATCTTGCGTTCACGGCGATGGATATCTATGCGACGGGCGACAGCAAATGGCTCAAGTTTGCCGGTATCGCGCTGTGCTTTGTCTTTTCCGCATTTTTGAGCGTAAAGGGCGGCGAAAAGCTCGTGACGGCGGCAATCGGCCTTGCTATGGCCGCGGACGTATTTCTGCTCCTGCTCGACAAGTATTACATCGCCGGAGTCGGACTGTTTTTCATCGTTCAGATACTGTATTTTTTGCGCATATACCGCGCCAACGGGCGCAAAGGCGCGTGGCTGGTGCGGCTTTTCCTGTTTACAGGCTCAATTGCGCTGCTTCTGAACCTGGGCTGCGAATTTCCGCTTGTGCTGCTCGTCGCTGCGTACCTTGCGTTTTTCGTTTGCAATGTGATGCAGGCATCGGGAAGCGAAAACAAGCTGTTTTTCGCCGGACTGTGCGTGTTCTTATGCTGCGATATCTGCGTCGGCCTGCATAATATGTCGACGATGCTGCCCGAGTGGCTGCGCCGCGCCGCCGACATCGGAATGTGGACATTCTATCTGCCCTCGCAGGTGATGCTGGCGCTCTCGGGAAAGGAGCGTGACGTATATAAAGCACCCGATGAAGATGAATAAGCTTTTGTCCGTCATAATGAGCATTGCCGTCGCGCTTGCACTTCTTACGGGCTCGATAGCCGCGCCCATACTCATCCGCCCGTTTTACTATGCGCAGATACAGCCGCTTGAGCTCGAATCTGCCAGTGGCTTGAGCAGAGCGGAGATAATTCGGGCTTATGACGAGGTGCTCGACTACTGCATCGGCGTAAGCGATGAGTTCTCAGCCGGAGCTCTGCCGTTTTCCGAGTCCGGAAGCGCGCATTTTGACGATTGCCGTGTGCTGTTTTTGCTTGATCTGCGGCTGCTCGCGGGGAGCCTGATTGTCATCGTTCTGCTAAAATTATACGACAAACGCTATAGGCTGCCGCACCTCGGCGGCCACGGCGCGCCGTTTTGGGGCGCGGCCGGAATGACGGCGGCACTTGCGCTTATCGGTATTGCCGCCGCAACGGATTTCGACAGAGCCTTTATAGTATTCCATTCGCTGTTTTTCCCCGGCAAGGATAACTGGGTCTTTAATGCGGCGACAGATCCCGTGATACTCATTATGCCCGATGCGTTTTTCCGCAGCTGCGCGATACTGATACTCACTGTGCTGCTTATACCGAGTGCCGTGATAATAATTTCGGATAAAAGAAAAGGCTATGCGTAATGATGCATAGCCTTAAACAGTATATTTAATAGTCAACCGGCTCGGAGAACGGACGCTCAAGACACTCGGGGTGCTCAAGGATGTATTTTAAAAGCCTTACGCTCTTGGAGTAGTAATAGCCGTCTGCAAGACGCTCGTCGATGGTAAGCCCGAGGTCAACGCTGTTGCGGTACTCGTCCTCACCGTTTTCATTGCGGAAGATGCGCTCCTTCATCTCACCGACAACGACGAAAATGGAGGTTGTTCCCCAGTTGGTGAGATGATGGTAGCCGCTTCTGAGCTTAATTGAGCCGAGGTTTGAGAGAATGACCGAGGCGTAGTAGGGGTCAGCCTCAATGAGCATCCGCGGAACGATGCCGTGGCGGTCGAGCTGACGCATGAGCCAGATGAAGAACTTGACGAACCAGCGCGGCAGCTTGTTGAGAATGTCCATGGTGCTGTTGGTGGAGTTGCCTGCACCGTTGCTTTTCTTCTCACGATAGATCTGCCTGTGCAGCTCCTCATGCAGCGAGTCGATTGTGGAGTCCTCGGTTGCATAGACAAAAGCAAGCCCCTCCTCGGAGGTGTCGTCAAAGTGCTTTTTTACGACAAAGGAGGCGCTGTATGTATTGCGCTGGTAATTATTTTTATTTGTAATGAAGCGGTTGAGCTTCGGACGCAGGATGATGGTCTTGAGTATCGCGGCGACGATAAGATGGAACAGCGTATATTTGAATTCGGGATTATCGGCGTTTTTTTTCGCAAGGTACTTATCGATGCTCGTAAGGTCGATGCGCTCGGATATAAATGCCTCGTTGTCGCAGCGGTTGGGGTAGATCATCGGCATGATAAGATGCATGCCGTCCTGCTGACGGATCAGCCTGCCGTCTCTGCGGTCGCCGAAGCGGCGTTTTTCTTTACTCATAATTATCCCTCAGATGCTTTAAAAATTTAATAAAATTGTCTTTAGTAAAGCAATTTTATCATATTGTTTTAATAAGTCAAGGAATATATTTATTGACAAGAGCGGAGCATTGTGTTCTAATATTTTTTATGACTGAAGAGCAAGGTGACAATAATTGAGTTTTTTGGACATATTCCTGATCGGCGTTGCGCTGAGCATGGATGCGTTTGCCGTGTCCGTATGTAAGGGACTTTCCGTCAAAAAGGCCGGCGTAAAGCATGTGCTGACGGTCGGCGTGTATTTCGGCGGCTTTCAGGCGCTCATGCCGATGCTCGGCTTTCTGCTCGGCTATAAGTTTGAAAGCTTTATTACGAATATCGACCACTGGATAGCCTTTGTTCTTCTTGCGATAATCGGCGGCAATATGATACGCGAGGCACTCGGTAAGGATGAGGATGATAAGGAAAACGACGATTTTTCGTTCAGAGCCATGCTGCCTTTGGCTGTCGCAACGAGCATCGACGCGCTGGCCGTCGGCATAAGCTTTGCATTTCTGGGCGTCGATATCGTGACGGCGGCGCTGCTTATAGGCGCGACGACCTTCGTTCTGTCCGGCGCCGGAATATTTGTCGGGAACATATTCGGCTCAAAATACAAGTCCAAGGCCGAGCTCGCTGGCGGCATCGTGCTTATCCTCATCGGCGCGAAGATACTGCTCGAGCACCTGGGCATTATAAGCTTCTGATATTATGAAAGAAAAACTGAAAATGTATCTGCCGATAATCGTGATGCTTATCATCGCGCTCACGGCGGGAATACTCATATGGCTGGACATTCTGCATGTTGATCAGATCATCGCGGCTGTCAACGATAACAGGCTGCTCGCGGCTATCGTCATCCTTGCGCTGTTTGCCTTCAAGGGCTGCTCGTGCATACCCTATGCCGTTATCCTCATAGGCTGTGCGCTCATATTCGAGCTGCCGCTGGCGATAGCGATAAACACCGTCGGAACGGTGTTGTGCATCTCGGTTTCGTATCTCATCGGCCGCTTTTCAAAGGGCCTCACGTTCGAGAGCGTGATGGAAAAGCACCCGAAGTTCAGGCGCTATTTTTCCAATGCGGAAAATTACAGCTTTACGTTTGTGTTCTTTACGCACACTCTGCATCTTTCCACCGAGGTGCAGGGCGTTCTGTTCGGACTTCTGCGCACGCCGTATTGGGCGTATATAGCAGGCTCTATGGCCGCGCTCATACCGAGCATGCTCATCTACACGGTCATCGGTGACGAGTTTGATTTTACAAACCCGGTCTTTTGGGCCTTTGTTGCGCTCGATGCGCTCACGGTGCTCACCGGCTTCGTCTACGCAAAGAAAAATCTCATAGACGGCGGCAAAAAAGCTTCGGAAGAATAATTCCGAAGCTTTTTCATGTTTCTTGTTTTAAAACAGCATATCCTTTGAAAATACGATGTCCACACCGCCCATGCTTATAACATCGCCGGAGAAGATGCGCTCCTTATGATCGATGCGCTTGCCGTTGAGGTACGTTCCGTTTGTCGAGCCGAGATCCTGAATGTAATAGTGCCCGTCGCACAGCGAAATCATAAAGTGACGGCGGGAGGCCTTCGGAGCCGGGTAGACGAAGTCGCAGTCCTCGCTGCGGCCGAATACCCATTCGGTCTTGCCGCTGGCCGGCTCGTGCACGGAAACGTTCACCGTAGCGTCGCCGAAGTTGTTTATAAAATCAAACAGTCCCTTGAACTTATCCCCTGCCATAAGCGCACCTCCGATATATAATTGAGTATATCAATAACAAGAGGATTAAGCAAGAGTAAAAGATCATATCGTGTGCTTGAAAAATTCAATAATCTGAGATATTATTAACACATTACTCAAGCTGACAGGTGTTCGGCTCCCGTCAGCTTAGCTTCATGAGAGGTAAGCTTTTGAGAAAGATCGCGCTATGGGAGGCAGAGCACCCCAAAACGGTTATAATCGCGGCACTTTTGCTGCTTATCCCGGCGCTTTTGGGCTTTTTGGGAACGAAGGTGAACTACGATATACTCTCGTATCTTCCCGATGAGCTCGAAGCTGTGCAGGGCGAGCAGGTGCTCGATAAAACGTTCAATACAGCCGGCATATCCATTGTCATAACAGAAAACATGCAGGCGAAGCAGACGCTGGCGCTGAAAAACGAAATACTCACGGTCGACGGCGTATCGTCGGTCATCTGGGTCGATACCATTGCAGATATCGGCATTCCGGCCGATATCCTTCCCGATGTTCTGAAAAACATTTTCTACAGTGCCGACGGCAGTCAGACGATGATGCTCGTGCGCTATGACAACACGGGCTCGGACGACAGTCAGCTCAAGGCCATTGCGCAGATAAAAACGCTGCTGGGCAAAAACCAGTTTCTGAGCGGACTGTCCGTCGTGGTTGACGATACACGCGAGATCGCCGAAACTCAGGCGCCGCTGTATATTGCGGTCGCGGTCATATTGGCGCTCTTAGTCATGAGCGTTCTCATGGAGTCGTGGTTTCAGCCGCTCATCATCCTGTTTTCACTCGGCCTTGCCGTCATATACAACATGGGAACGAATATCTTCCTCGGACAGATATCGTTTATAACCCAGTGCGTCGCGGCGGTGCTGCAGCTCGGAGTCACGATGGACTATTCCATATTCCTCATCGACCGCTACGCCGAGGAAAAGCAGCGCTTTGATACACGCGAGGAGGCTATGGCCGAGGCGGTGACGGTGTCGATGACGGCTCTCATGGGAAGCTCGCTGACAACGGTGTTCGGCTTTCTGGCACTGTGCTTTATGAAGCTGGGACTCGGCTTTGACATCGGCTTTGTCATGGCAAAGGGCGTCGTGCTCGGCATACTGACGGTCATATTTATCCTCCCGTCGGTCGTGCTGCTTTTTGAAAAGCAGATAATAAAATACCGCCACCGCAGCTTCGTGCCGGATTTTACGCGGCTGAACAAATTCACCGTCAGGCATAAAAAGGCCTTCGCGCTGCTTTTTCTGGCGCTGCTTGCGCCGATGTATTTCCTTCAGAAGAACATCGACCTGTACTACAGCATGGACAAGGCGCTGCCGTCTTACCTGACCTCAATGGAGGGGCTCAGTAAGCTCAAAACGGACTTCGGCATGGCCTGTACGCAGTTTATAATAATTGACGACGACTTGCCGGCCGATAAGCTTATCGAAATGGAGCGCAGGCTGCAAAGCCTCGACGGGATATCTTCACTTCTGGCCTATAATTCCATCGTCGGCGCGGCGATACCGGATGACATCATACCGGACGATATCATGTCGCTGTGCAAGCAGGACGGAAAGCAGCTTATGATGGTAAACTCCGAGTACGGCGCGGCGACCGACGAGCTGACGGTGCAGCTTGACGAGATGGACGAGATCGTAAAGTCCTATGACCCCGACGCCTATATAACAGGCGAGGGCGCTATAACCCAGGGCCTTATCGACACGACGGACGTTGACTTTGCAGTGACGGCGGCGCTGTCGATAGCGGCGATATTCATCCTCATCGCGATATGCTTCAGGTCACCCACGCTGCCGGTGATACTGGTGCTGTCCATTGAGCTTGCCATATGGATAAACCTCTCGATAAGCGTCATTATGGGCAAGGAGGCCTCTTTTGTCGACCCCACGGTGGTAAACTGCGTGCAGCTCGGCGCAACGGTCGACTACGCCATACTGCTGACGACGCGCTTTCGCGAGGAGCTGCGGCATCTGCCGCGTGACGAGGCTATGCTCAAGGCCGTCGCCGCAGCTCAGCAGTCGATATTCCAAAGCGCCGGCGTGTTCTTTGCCGCGACCTTCGGCGTGTATCTCGTCTGCGATATCTACATCGTTCGCGGCATGTGCGCCCTTCTTGCACGCGGCGCCATAATAAGCGAAATAGTCATTATTGTTCTGCTATCGCCCGTGCTGTGCGTGTGCGAGAACCTGATCGACAAAACGACCCCGAGCTGGAGGTTAAAAACATGAAAGCTAAACAATATACGGCTCTGCTGCTGGCTCTGAGCATGCTCCTTTCGCTGCTGTCCGGATGCGGAAAAAAGGACGGCGGCAAGGCCGAGAATACTCCCGCGCCGACAAAGCATCCCGAGTACGAGCTTACGGATAACGCCGTCAACAAGGAGGAGACCGTGTATATAAACATATCTCCCGACGGCGAGGTCAGGAAGGTCAGCGTAACCGACAGACTGCACACGGATATGCCGCAGGTGCGCGTCGAGGATAAAAGCGATCTCGGAGACATTCAGGACGTAAAGACATTCCTTGAGCCGGTACGGGACGGCGATAAGCTGTACTGGGATATGGATTCGACCGATCTTTACTATTCCGGCAGCACGGATAACGCGCCGCCCATGAAGATCTCCGTCAGCTACACGCTCGACGGCAAGGAGATAAAGGGCTCGTCTCTTGCCGGAAAAAGCGGCGACGTGACGATAAAAATAAGTGCGCAGAATACACTCAAAAAATCCGTCGGCGTGAGCGGCGGGACATATGATATATCCTGCCCCATGCTGTTTATCTGCGGCATGATACTGCCGGACGAAAATTTCAGTGAGGTCTCGACCCCGAACGGAGTGCTTTTAAGCGACGGAACGCGCAGCCTCGTGTTTTTCGCCGGAGTTCCCGGCATGAATGACAGCCTGGGGCTCACTGAGCTCGGCATCCCGCTTACAGAAACGCTCGGCGGCAGCGAATACACAGTCACCGCAAGAGCAGAAAATTTTGCGCTAGGCAACATGATGTTCGTTGCGGTGCCCTTTTCCTCGATATCCTCGCTCGGCCCGGACGATATAAAGGTCGGGACCGAGAGCGTCAAGAGTATGCTCAGCGATATCCAGGGGCTCATGGGCGCGTTTAATTCCTTAAACATCAGCGAAATGGTGCAGATGCTTTACGGCGACGCGCAGCAGATAGAGCAGCTTGTAAACTCGGTCGGCAGAGCTGCTAAGCTTTATAAGGAGAACAAGGCGCTCATTGATGTGCTGAATAAATACGTCAACGAGGGAAACCTCGCAAAGCTTGAAAATCTTCTGGCCGATATGCAGCGCATTGACACAAGTCGACTGCAAACGCTTGCGCAGTTTACGCATCTCAAGGAGCTTTTGGAGCTTATCGGCAGGTTTAATACCAACATCGGTGCGCTCGCGCAGTTCACGCGTGACTATCTCGACATGGCGCCGACATTTGAGAACTTAAACCGCGACCTGTCGTCGCCGGAGGT
>URAL01000036.1 GCA_900545805.1 uncultured Eubacteriales bacterium
GGTTGCACTTCGGATGATAGCACGCCAGCTCCCCTTACGCAGGGGAGCCAATGGGGTGCGGCAATTTTACGGCTTCGCCGACACCCTCCCCTCACGCTCCGCTAGGGGAAGGCAATTTGGCGCGGCAAAAACCGTGGGAAACGGGCGGGCAATGCCCGCCCCTACGAATGGGTTTGAGTACCGACCTAGGCCGTAGGGGCGACCATTGGTCGCCCGTTTTTTTATGGTTTCCACAGCACTCTCCGGTCGGGCTGACGCAAAAGATATGTTGGTACGATGTAAAAGCGCCTCTGAAATATGACATATGACCCCTCAGTCAGCTGACGCTGACAGCTCCCCTTACGCAGGGGAGTCAATGGGGTGCGCTGCAAATCTGTACCGCACTATTGGGAAGCGGCAGTTTTGCGGTTTTGTCAGCCCCCTCGATACCGGGCTGACGCAAGCACTGTATCAGTACAGTGTCCGTGCGCCTCCGAAAAGCCTCCCCTGTGTAAGGGGAGGTGGATCGGCCTTGGCCGAGCCGGTGGGGTTGTCTATTCCAATCCGTGCGGCAAAGCCGCACACATATAGCTATCAGCTATCGGCTGTCTGCTTGCACGGCTCGCGCGGCTTTCGCCGCAAAAATGCATATTGATGTGAAATGCGCACAAAATACCTCCGTAGAAAGTTTTACGGAGGTTTTTGTTATGCGTAAGTACATTGCGGCGGCGCTGTGCTGCCTTGCGCTGTGTGCGCTCGTCTTCCCTGCCATGGCCGATGCTTCCGCGCCGGTGGCTGAAAATTTCGAGTTTGAGACCTATCGCGGCGTGTCCTTCGGCGGCAGGCTCGCCGCCGTTGACCCCGACGGCGACGCGCTGAGCTTCGAGATCACGACCCGGCCCAAAAAGGGCACGATAGAGCTCAGTGACGACGGCAGCTTCATCTACTCCCCCGCCGAGGGCAAGCGCGGCCGCGACTACTTCGGCTATAAGGCCGTGGACGCGAACGGCGATCGCTCGCAGGAGGCGACGGTTATCATCAGGCTCAAAAAGAACAAGTCCGTCAGCTACGTCGACATGGACGGCAGCGCCAGCTATTGCAGCGCGGTGAAGCTCGCCGAGTGCGGCGCGTTTATCGGCAAGCAGATCGGCGGCGAATACTACTTCGAGCCGCAGAAAACGCTCAGCCGCGGTGAGTTCGTCGCCATGTGCCTGTGTGTCACCGGAGCCGACGTGCTGCGCGGCGTGGTCAGCACCGGCTTTACGGACGACGGCAGCATCCCCGACTGGCAGCGCGCCTACGTCGCAAGCGCGGTACGCGACGGCGTGGTGAAGGGCAAAAGCGGCGCACAGGGCGCGGTGTTCGACGCGGATAGCGATATAAGCCGTGCCGAGGCCGGAGTCATGCTCGACCGGCTGCTGAGCCTGACGAATGTAAACTGCGAGAGCTCGGACGCGCTCCCGACCTGGGCCGCGCAGTCGGCGGCGAATCTCGATGCGTGCGGGATAATGCAAAGTGCTGACGTCGACAGCGCCGCGCTCACCCGTGCCGAGGCCGCCGATATGCTCGCCGCGGCCATGAACGTGCTCGGCAGGCGTTGAAAAACGGAAGGCACAGCCTTCCGTTTTTCAGCTTTCTCTGTATTCCGCAATGCGGTCAAATACGATCCTTATTATTTCACCCTCAGTTTTTCGGCCAGCGCCTCGTCCGCGGAGGCGGAGAGGGTGGCGTAGTCTGTGTATATGACCATGCCGGGCAGCGAGCCGGAGGGCTTGCGGACGTTGCGCACCATGGTATAGTCGACCTGCGTTTTGCCGCCGTCGCGCGCCTGAGAGTAGTAAACGGCAAGCTGCGCCGCCTCCTCGATCGTTTTCTCGGGCGGTGCAACGCCGTCGCAGGAGATGATGACGTGGCTGCCGTGGACGGTTTTCGTGTGCAGCCAGATATCCGTGCGGCGGGCGGTCTTTGTGGTCAGCTCGTCGTTTTGCGCGTTGCTGCGGCCGACAAGTATCTCAAAGCCGTCGGTGGAGACAAAGCGCATGGGCCCCTGCTTTTTGCGCTTGCGCTCCTTTGCGCCGCGCTGCTTTTTGATATAGCCCGTGCCGACGAGCTCGGCTTTAATTTCGGCAAGATCGTCCTCGGTCTCGGCGCGTTCCGTTTCGTCGAGGACGCTGTTTAAATACTCAAGCTGCCTCTCGCCCTCATAGATAAGCGCCGTGAGGTGCTGCTCGGCGGTCTTGAGCTTGTTATATTCCCTGAACATCGCAGCGGCGTTATTCTGCGGCGTTTTCAATGGGTCGAGTATTATCGTGCGCTGCGGGCAGCCCGGCTCGTAATAGTCATCGACGGTAACGGCGCTGTCGCCCTTTTTTACGCGGTAGAGGTTTGCCGTCAGGAGCTCCGCATTGCGGCGTATCCCGTCGCGTTCGGAGCATTTTTGCAGCTCCTGACGCTGGAGGCCGAGCTTTCGCGCTATGCGGTCGCGCACGGTTTTGACGCGGTGGCTGAGCTCCCTTGAGCGTCTGCGGCGGCGCTCGAGCGTGTCGCGCTTTGAGTAGTACGCATCCAGAAGCTCGGAGAAGCTTTCAAACTCGCGCACATCGTACACTCCGGCATACTGCCTAAGCTGCATGAAGGAATATTCCTTCGGCTTTCCGTCCTCGGTAAGCAGCACCGGCGTGAGCTCCCCTGCCCTGACGCTGTCCAAAAACGCGCCTATCGCCTCGGGCAGCAATGCGGCGTTATCCCTGCTGCGGCAGGCAAGCTCGCGGCAGATAAGCGGCGAGAGCCCCGAAAAGCAGTCCATAATGCGCTTATCCGCACTTTTGCCCGTGTCGGATGCGTACAGCGCCTGCGCTATCTCCTCCTGCGAAAGGTCAAACACAAGCGGCTTACGCTGCTTGGGCGGCAGGCGGTAGATCATGCCGGGCAGCATTCTGCGCTCGGCGTCGCCGCCGTAATCCATGCGGCGCAGGCAGTCTATAATTCGTCCGTCAGAGCCAATGAGCACAAGGTTTGAGCTTCTGCCCATGAGTTCAATGGCAAGACGCAGATCTACATTGTCGCCAAGCTCGTTGCGAGATGTTATGTTAACTATGGCAAGGCGCTCCCAGTCCGGCTGCTCTATGGCCTCGATCCTGCCGCCGGTGAGATATTTGCGAAGCAGCATGCAGAACATCGGCGGCTCTGCGGGATTTTCAAAGCTCAGGCGCGTCTGCTGGAGCCTCCCGCTGCCGGCGCCCGCATCGATGAGAAGACGCAGGCTCTCAGCACCGCGAACAGACAGGACGATCTTATCGCGCTCGGGCTGCTGAACCTTGTCTATCCTTGCACCGATTATTTTCGGGCGAAGCTCGGCTATTATTCCCGATAAAAGTATTGCATCAAGCGCCATGACCATCCTCCACGCATACGGCGTACAGCTCATTTATACGCTGCGTTTTTCCTTGAAGATACAGCCATCCGAACAGAGCCTCAAGCCCGGTCGCCGTATGATACTGCGCAATATCGGCCTTGTGCGGCACAGAATTTACCTTGGCGTTTCGACCGCGCTTATAGATATATTTTTCGTCGTCCGTCAAATGCGGCAGAAGCCTCTCGGCAGCCTCGGCCTGAGCCGGGGCATTTACGATGGCGACGGTCTTTTTGTGAAGCTCGGTGACCTTTTTATTGCCGCCGGCGCACAGCATCGTGCGCGTTAAAAGCTCATATACGCCGTCGCCTATATGCGCAAGGCCGAGCATGCTTATGCTGTTTATATCGCCCACATCCATCTGCGGGCAGAAATAATCCTTCATAGTATCACCTGTGTAAACCTAAATAAGGCGGTTACATTATGTTAACCGCCTTAGTCTCTTATATATCGTCTGTCTCGTCGTTAAACTCTGTCTGAATTTGCAGAATTTCCGTGGGTGCCGTGCCCTGCGTCGTCTGCATTTCAAGCCACTGATCGCGCGTTATGAGTATCTGACGCGGCTTCGAGCCCTCGAAGGGGCCGATGATGCCCATCTCCTCCATCTGATCGACTATACGCGCAGCTCTCGAGTAGCCGAGCTTTAATCGGCGCTGTAGCATGGAAACCGAGGCCTGCTTGGTGTCGAAGATAACATCGACCGCCTGGGGCAAGAGCTCGTCATATTCGGGCTTTCCGGCAGACTCGTCATCGTCATTGCGCCCTTTGCCGTTTGCTCCCTTATCCTCGGCGGCCTTTTCGATCTGTGCCATGACGTCCTCGCTGTATTGCGCGGTGGACTGGCGCTTTATAAACTGAACGATCTGGTCGCGCTCCTCGTCGCTGACAAACGCTCCCTGAACGCGCAGGGGCTTGCCGCAGCCTATGGGGGCGTAGAGCATATCGCCCATGCCGATGAGCTTTTCCGCTCCGGCGTTATCGAGGATAATTCGGCTTTCGAGCGCGGAGGAGACGGCAAACGCTATGCGGCTGGGGATGTTGGCCTTCATAAGGCCGGTTATGACGTCAGCCGACGGACGCTGCGTTGCGATAACAAGATGCATACCGGCGGCACGACCCATCTGCGCCACGCGGCAAATGCTCTCCTCAACGTCCTTGGACGCGACGAGCATAAGGTCCGCCAGCTCGTCGATGACTACGACTATGCTCGGCATCTTGGGCTGGTCGTTTTCGAGCAGGTGCTCGTTATACGCCTCAAGGCTTCTCACTCCGAGCTCGGAAAACAGCCTGTAGCGCTTAAGCATTTCCGTTACCGCCCACTGGAGCGCACCGGCGGCCTTTTTCGGGTCGGTAACGACCGGGATATACAGATGCGGAATGCCGTTATAAACGCCTAGCTCGACCATCTTTGGGTCGATCATTATGAGCTTGACCTCGTCGGGGTCTGCCTTATACAGAAGGCTTATGATAAGCGAGTTCATGCACACAGACTTGCCCGAGCCCGTGGTGCCCGCAATAAGCAGGTGCGGAAGCTTCGAGATATTGCCGACGACAGCCTGTCCGGCAATGTCCTTACCGATGGCAAAGCTGAGCTTTGACTTGGATGAGGCAAAGCGCGGCGAGTCAATTATATCGCGCAGGTAAACTGTGCTTATTATCTTATTGGGAACCTCTATACCGACTGTGGATATTTTATCCGGGATCGGGGCTATACGGACGCTGACGACACCGAGGGCAAGCGCTATATCACCTGCCAAATTCGTCAGTCTGCTGAGCTTCACGCCCTGGTCAAGCTCAATATCGTATCTTGTGACCGTAGGGCCGCGGGTGGTATCAACTATTCTTGCCGATACGCCGAAGCTCTTTATGGTGCTTTCAAGGCGCTCGCGGTTCGTGCGCAGCTCATCTGCCGAATTGTCGGCGACGGTGTGGCCCTTCTTGAGCAGGAATATAGGAGGCTTTTCGTACTCTCCCTCACTCGTTGCCGATTCAATAGCTGTTCGTATGGCCTCTGTCTCCGCTGCTACCTCGGCGGCGGTGGCTTTTTTCGGGGGATCTGAAACCGCGCCGGTCTTGACCTCTCCGTCACCGCTGAGCCTGACGGCGGAAATGCCCGTCATGGCCTCGACCTCCTCTATAGTCAATGGCTCGACCTCTATATTGTCGGGAGCAAGGGGCTTTGACTTTTCAGCCTTTTTTCCGAAAAGCCCTCCGGCTTTTTTAGGCGCGGGCTCGTCCTTAACGGTAGGTTCTTCGGATGCAGGTGTTTTTTTGGTAAACGCCGGCTCATCGTCGAGCGGGATATCTATAGCATGGCGGCGAGTCTTTTTGACCTGCTCGGCAGTCTCCGCTGACTCGGTTTCGGACTCGGCTATAGCCGCAGCCTTTGCAGGCTTCTTTTCGGATTTTTCAGAGCTGCCGGCACTGAAGAAAGCAATAAGCTTCTTCGGCGTTACGCTCAATGCCGCCAGAATGAAGAATATAAGCGCCAAAAGCAGCAGTATGGCAGCGCCGTAAATACTGAAGGCCTTTTCCAGAGCAAAGGCTATGAGCGTTCCGAGAACGCCGGCGCAGAGCATGCTCTTGCCTCCTGCGTAGAGCACCGAGAACAGCTCGCCCACGCCGCTGAGATTATCGACAACGACCTGAGACAGCAGGAGATTCACAAGCGAGCCCGCCAAAAGCGGCAGCAGCAGCGCCGCAGTAAGGCGCCATGCGCATGGCTCGTCCCTGCGAAAGCCGAGAATATATGCCGCCAGCAGGAACACCGGAGCGCAGATCCAGAAGCCGTAACCGAACAGGCCCTTTAAAAGCGCGCACAGCCAGCCGACGACGACGCCGTCGTGCGCGAATATCCCGATGGCAACGAGCACCGCGGCAAACAGAAAGCACACCGCGGCTATGATGCGCTGAACGGAGCTATCCTCCGAGGACGTATTTGAGGGCTTTTTTGCCTTTGTTGACGTCTGCTTTTGGCCGGAACTATTCTTTTTTTTCTTCGTAGAGGTCTGAGCCATTATTAAGCTTACCTGCCTTTATCAGAATATGAGAGAGAGGATTATCGTCAGCACACCGACTACCCAGCAGTAGTAGGAAAATCCGCCGAAGCGCGTCCTGCGGGCTATCATGCGCAGAAGTCCGATGGACAAAACGCCGGAGATCATGGCGGCGATCATACCGAACAGATACGCCGGAATAAGTGATGGATCGATGCCGGTTTTAAGCGCATCTATAAGCTCAATAAGCGTTGCGC
Source organism: uncultured Eubacteriales bacterium (assembly GCA_900545805.1). Taxonomy (GTDB): domain Bacteria; phylum Bacillota; class Clostridia; order Oscillospirales; family Oscillospiraceae; genus F23-B02. Next base: position 6,645 of record URAL01000036.1, read on the forward strand.
CAAGTACGGCCGGGATACTCATTAAAAGCGAGAACTTGACGGCATAGCTGCGGTCATGCCCCGTTGCGATGCCGGCGGTTATTGTAGTGCCCGAACGGGAAAGACCCGGCAGCGTCGCAACGCACTGGCACAGACCGATTATAAGTGCGTCGGTAAACAGCATGTTCTTCTCGGTCTTAGTGCCCTTGGACATTTTATCGGCAACAAGGAGCATACAGCCGGTCAAAATGAGAGCTATGCCGACATAGACCGTCGAATTTGAAAGCGCCTCTATGTATTTATGCACCGGCAGGATAAGCACCAGCGGCAGCGTCGCGACGATTATCAGCATGAAAAGTCGCGCCTCGGGAAATCTTCTGCGGCGGCCGTCAGAGTCGATAGCTCTGCCTGAGAACATGTCGATCGTCTGAGTGAACATTGCTTTTATATCACCCCAGTACATAAAGCAGATCGCGATAAGCGTTCCGAAGTGCAGCAGAACGTCAAAGAACATGTGGCTGCCGCCGAGATCGGACATGTTGAACAGGTTATGCAGGATAGCGAGGTGACCTGAGCTCGATATGGGCAGAAATTCCGCAACGCCCTGAACCAGACCGAGGATTATGGCATCCAGTATGCTCATATATTTATCTCCTGTGTGGGTATTTTCAGATGTTATGTATACTTAACTTTTTTATTTTATCATATAATGTATTAAAAGGCAAGCACTCAATGTGCCCGCCTTTCTATCTCGTTGTGAAGATAATCGAGGGCGTCGGAGAGAGTTCCGATGCTGTCGATAAGGCCGCAGGAGACGGCCTCCTGCCCGTATATCACGCTGCCGACATCGTTTGCAAGCTCATCGGTCGCCATCATGAGCTCGTTATACCTCTCGCGGCTTATATTCGAGTGGCCGGTGACAAAGCCGACGATGCGCTCCTGAATTCGGGCAAAATAGTTATACGTCTGCGGAACGCCGATAACGACGCCGTTAAGGCGCACCGGATGGATCGTCATAGCTGCCGACGGCGCAATAAAGCTGCGTGAGGCGGCGACCGCAAGCGGCACTCCTATCGAGTGACCGCCGCCGAGTATAAGAGACACGGTCGGCTTCTTCATACCGGCTATGAGCTCCGATATGCCGAGCCCGGCCTCGACGTCGCCGCCGACGGTGTTTAAAAGGATAAGAAGCCCCTTTATATCCTCGGATTCCTCGACCGCCGCCAGAAGCGGCATGATGTGCTCGTACTTTGTCGTTTTGTTATCCTCGGAAAGTATCTGGTGTCCCTCGATCTGGCCTACTATGGTCAGGCAGTGGATCATACCCTCCCTGCCCTTCGGCTGCGTGCTGCCGAGCTCCTTTATCTCATCCAAAAAAATCACCTCATACCTATTTTGCCAGGTATGAGGTGGTTTTATAAGTGTTTATGCCTTATATGCGGCCAGCACGCCGAGATAGGTCATAAAGCAGTCAAACTTTGCGACAACCTCGAAGGGTGCGTGCATGCTCATCACCGGAACGCCGGCATCGATGGTGTCGATATTGCGGTTTGCCATGTACTTTGCTATCGTGCCGCCGCCGCCCTGATCGACCTTGCCGAGCTCGCTCATCTGCCAGACAACTCCGTTATCGGCAAAGAGCTTTCGGAGATATGCAACGACCTCAGCGGAGGCATCGCTCGTGCCGCTCTTGCCGCGAGCGCCGGTAAACTTGCAGATGCCCATGCCGTAGTTGAGCTTTGCGTCGTTGCGCTTTTCGCTTACCTCGGGGAAGTTGGGGTCAAACGCCGCGGTAACGTCGGCAGACAGGCAGAAGCTGTTTGCAAAGCATCGGCGCAGGGGTACATTCTGACTGTCGCAAAGCTCCTCCATAAAGCACTCGAACGCGCTGCTCTGCATACCGCTCACGCCGTCCGAGCCCGTCTCCTCCTTGTCGGCCAGTATGCAGACGCAGGTCTTTTCGGGCGTTGCTTCAATATCGAGTATAGCCTTGAGCTCGGCATAGGCGCACACGCGGTCATCGTGGCCATAGCCGCCGATGAGCGAGCGGTCAAGGCCGATCTCGCGCACCTCAAACGCCGGAACTGCGGTGAGCTCTGCCGAGAGGAAGTCCTCCTCAACTATGCCGTAGCGATCGTTGAGGATGCTCATAATCGCAAGCTTTACCCTGTCGCTGCCCTCGTCGGCATAGGGAACGCTGCCGATTAGGATATTGAGTCCCTCGCCTGTTATGCCCTCCTCCATGGTTTTTTTCATCTGTTCCTTTCCAAGGTGCGGCAGAAGATCGGTTATGACAAACTGCGGATCGGCGGGATCGTGACCGATGGTGACGTCAATGACTTCGCCGGACTTAAGCGCTACAACGCCGTGCAGCTCAAGAGGTATGGTCACCCACTGGTATTTCTTTATGCCGCCGTAGTAATGTGTCTTGAAATACGCAAGCTCGTCGCTTTCGTACAGGGGGTTCTGCTTGAGGTCGATGCGCGGAGAGTCGACATGCGCGCCGGCTATCATAACGCCCTTTTCGAGGCTCTGTTTTCCTATGACGGCCAGCATCAGCGACTTGCCGCGATTGTTGCGGTAGACCTTATCGCCGGCCTTGAGCTCCATACCGTCGGCATACTCGACAAAGCCCTTAGCCTCGGCCATTTCTATGGCCATCTTTACGGCCTCGCGCTCGGTGCGCGCCTCGTTTAAAAACGCCATATAGCCGCGGCAGTAGTCCTCCATATTGATGCGCTGCTGCGTGCTCATCGTGTCATAGCCGTTTTTCTGCCTGTAAAATAATTCATCTCTGATCTCAGCCATTTTTCAATACTTCCTTAAATAAATTTTTGCATTCTTTTCTGAATCTGTCCGCGCTGCCGTCATTGTGCAGCACATATTCGCACTTTTGCTCGAAATACTCGTTGGGGTACTGGGCATTCACACGCATCATGGCATATTCATAGCTTATGCCGTCGCGCTTCATTATACGCTTGATGCGCGTCGCTTTCTCGGCAACAATACCGACAACGGCACAGCATTTTTCCGCAAGCCCGCTCTCGATAAGCGCTATCGCGTCGATGGCAGCCGTCTTTCCGCCACGCATCGCCCACTCTGAAAGCTTTTTACTGACTTCAAGTCCAATATAGTGATGCGTTATAGCGTTTAAGTCCTCGAGCGCGGCTTCATTCGAAAACACCGTCGCGCCGAGCGCCTTGCGGTCGAGAACGCCGTCGATGACCGTCCCCGGAAACGAACGCTCGATATCCGCAAGCATTTTCACATTCGTTTTGAGCATATCGTGGTACAGCGCGTCGCAGTCGATTATAAGTGCGCCCATGGCCTCAAGCTCACGCAGAGCAGTAGTTTTTCCACAGCCCGTGCCGCCGGTTATGCCGATGACCTTCAGACCTTCGGTCAGCACGGAGGCAATGTCCGCTTCCGGCAGTACTCCCTGACGCAATATTTTATACGGCGCCGAGCTCATGTCGATTATCGTGGACTCGCACCCCAGGCCGCACCGTCCTCCGTCGACAACAGCGGCAATTTTTCCGTCGAAGTAATCAAGAACCTCCTGCACGGTAACTGGGCTTTTGCTGCCCGATGGATTTGCCGAGGGCGCTGCAAACGGAAGCTTTGCCTTTTTGAGCATCTCCTGCGTCATGGGGTGATCCGGACACCTTAGCGCGACGGTATCACCGCCGGCACGGACGATATCGGGAACAATGTCCTTTGACTTCAAAACGATGGTCAGAGGCCCCGGCCAGAATCTGTCCATAAGCGCCCGCGCCTGCTTTGGGATATTCGTACAGTATTTGGTTACCGCCGCCCCCTTGTGCAGCATAAGTGAAAGGGGCTTTACCTCGGGTCTGCCCTTGACCTCATACACCCGCTCGACTGCCGCCGCGTCAAGGCCGCTGCATGCAAGGCCGTACACCGTTTCCGTCGGCACGGCGACGAGCTCGCCGGAGACTATGAGCTCAGCCGCCTCGCCGAGCTTATCTTTTCCTATCAGCTTAGTTTCCATCAGCTCTCCGCCTGCCTTTTTAGCTTTTCCGCCTGATCGGCGGTTATGAGCGCATCGATTATAGGATCAAGGTCGCCGTTGAGGACACTTTGGATATTGAAGTTTCGCACATCGCCGACGAGACGGTGGTCGGTCACGCGGTTTTGCGGAAAGTTATAGGTGCGCACTCTGTCAGAACGGTCGCCGGATCCGACCTGGGATTTACGCTCGGCAGCTATGGCGGCTGCCTTCTTCTGCCGCTCGGCCTCGTACAGCTTTGAGCGCAGTATCTTCATTGCCCTGTCTTTATTTTTATACTGGCTGCGCTCATCCTGACACTCAACTACAACGCCCGTGGGCAGATGCGTTATGCGAATGGCGCTTTCAGTCTTGTTAACGTGCTGGCCGCCGGCGCCGGACGAGCGGTAGGTGTCGATCTGCAAATCTGCGGGATTTATTTCAAATTCGACCTCTTCGGCCTCGGGGAGCACTGCGACCGTAGCTGCCGAGGTGTGTATCCTGCCGCCGGACTCCGTTTCCGGAACGCGCTGTACGCGGTGACCGCCGGCCTCGAACTTCAGGCGCGAATACGCCCCCTGCCCTTCGACGACAAAGCTCATTTCCTTTATACCGCCGAGCTCGGTCTCGTTTAAATTGACGATATCTATCTTCCAGCCCTTGCTCTCGGCGTACATGGAGTACATTCTGAAAAGATCGTGTGCAAACAGTGAGCTCTCCTCCCCGCCGACACCGGAGCGTATCTCCATAATGACGTTGCGCTCATCATTCGGATCCCTGGGCAGGAGCAGGATCTTTATATGCTCGCTGAGCTCCGCCATGCGCTCTCTGGACTCGTTATACTCATCCTGCGCGAGCTCCCTGAACTCGGGATCGCTCATCAGCTTCTCGGCCTCTTTCATAGTCTTTTCGCATTTGGCATATTCCCTGTATGCCGTGACTATGGGCTCGAGCTCCTTTATCTCGCGCACACATTTCGTATATGCCGCGGGATCGGCATAAATCTCGCTGCTTTCCATGCGCATCGCAAGCTCGGAATATCTGTTGTCAAGCTGTTTGAGTTTATCCGCCATTTTTATCTCCTGAAAGTTTTATAATGAAATATCATAGCACATTTATGGGGATATGTAAATGAAAAAAGGCCGCAAGCTCGCGGAGAGCTACGGCTATAAGGTCACATATTTTGTCGGCGGCAATATCCGCTATGCAGGCGGCGAGTTCAGGGGCGTTGTTGACACAAAAAAGAAAACGCTGTACATCGTAACAGCGTTTATAGGCGAAAAAGGATATAAAAACGGAGACACGCTGTCCTTCGATGATAAAATCCCCGAAGCAACGCCTAAAAGCGCAACTGCGTCATCTCCTACTACCAATATACCCACTGCAAACAAGAATGTCAACGAGAAATTTTCCCGCGAGCCGGAGAGGCTCAACGAGCTGCGGCGGCAGAATGAGGAGCTAAAGCAGCGCGAGTACGCTCTTACATTAAAAAGTCGGAGCAAGCGATACAAGGCTTGCTCCGACCTGGTACGCCCGACGGGATTCGAACCCACGACCTTCAGAGTCGGAGTCTGACACTCTATCCAGCTGAGCTACGGGCGCATTTGTGCTTAAGTATTATAGCAAATACCGCCGCCGCTGTAAAGCCATAATTTCCGCCCGAGTTCGGCCTGTATTGCGGCTGCCTCTTGACGCGGAGAGCAAAAAATGCTACTGTGTTCCGGGTGATAAAAATGGAATCATGGGATGCATACGACGTCAACAGAATACCGACCGGCAAAAGCGTTATCCGGGGCGAAAAGCACCCCGGGGGGCTCTATCACATGGTCGTTCACATTGCGATATTCAACTCGGAGGGAAAGCTGCTGATCCAGCAGCGCTGCTCCCAGAAGCCGACGTTTCCAGAAAAATGGGACGTCACGGTCGGCGGCAGCGCACTGTGCGGCGAGACAAGCCGGCAGGCCATGCGCCGTGAGCTGCGCGAGGAGCTTGGGCTCGATATCGACCTTTCAGATATCCGGCCACGCCTTACGGTGAACTTTGAAGACGGCTTCGACGACTATTACATAATTGCCAGGGACATCTCGCTCAGTCAGCTGCACCTTCAGCCCGAGGAGGTCATGGATGCGCGCTGGGCAACGCTGGAGGAGGTCTGCGCGATGATAGACTCAGGCGAGTTTATCCCGTTCATGAAAAGCTTCATCGCTTTCCTGTTCGAGATGCGAAACGGCGTAGACAATCTGAATACGTGAAAAATGCACCGCATGGTTTCCCATGCGGTGCGGCGTATTTTGTGGGGCGCTGCTTCGCCCTTTCCTGTGGCATCAAGCCAATTTATTATAACATATTTTTCGCATTCCTTAAATATGTATTACTTCCAAACTTGGCTATAATTTTTTGTGCGTTTCACACAAAAGCGTTAATATTAGCACAAATTTTCGGGTATACAGGCCAAGCGCAGGGGCAAATGCCTCTGCGCTTTTTAATGCCTTGTTATGCTGCTTACTGTGCTCTGTAGAGGAATGTAACGACCTGTGCGCGGGTGCAGGGGGCATCAGGGGAGAAGCAATTGCCGCCTGTGCCCTTGGTTATGCCATTGCTGACTGCCCAGTTGACGGCATCATAGCAATATGACCCAACCACAACGTCAATGAAACCGTTTCCGGCGCTCACGCTCGGTGAATGTGCCGCGCGATACATAAGGGTCACTACCTGACCTCGTGTACAGGTAGCATCGGGCGAAAATCTGTTGTTTCCGGTGCCTTTTGTAATATTATTCTCAACCGCCCACTGAACCGCATCATGGTAATATGCGCTTGGATTCACATCAGAGAAGTTAACAGCCGTGCTTGCCTTCGGCTCACCTGCCGCGCGCCACAGGAAGGTCACGACCTGGGCACGCGTGCAGCGATCATTCGGCGAGAATGTTACTGCCGATGTTCCCTTTGTTATGTTCTTATTAACAGCCCACTTCACGGCATCGTAGCAATAGTCTCCGACATTTACGTCTATAAACATGCTCTCACTGCCGTACTTGAAGCTTGCCGATGTCAGCGAGCTGTTATATCTTTCAACTTCTACTATCGACCAGTCGACGGCAGAGCCTTCGTAATTGACAGTGCGCAGGTCATGGCAATTGTAGAATGCATATTCCCCTATGCTGTTTACCGATGTCGGGATATTAACTTCTGTAATGCGCGCGTAGTGGCCGCTGCTCTTGGATGAGGAAGTGGCGAATAGCTGCTTGGGTATTCTGGATACGTTCGAGCCGAAAGTGACCTTAAGCGAATCCGAATTGCTGCCGACATTGTTAAACGGGGGCAGCACTAATATAACGGGATTTTCACTGAGAGATGAGCTTATTGTGTCTGCTATGGTTCCGTTTATCGTTATTGACTCAAGTCCTGTGCAATGCGCAAAGCAGCCTTCGAGAAGCTTGCAGTCTCCGTTTATGGTAAGATCCTTTAAATAATAGCAGTACAGAAAAGCGTGCTTTCCGATAGTGCAGTCCCCGTCAATGGTCACAGACTGTACTCCCGTTTCAAAGAACGCATTTGTCCCTATGCTCTTCATCCCGCTGCCGATATGCACACTTTTTAGATCATGGCAGTTTCCAAAAGCGGACAAACCAATCGATGTTACCGAATCGGGAATGGTCACGCTCGTAATATGGGGATAGTATCCCTCTGTCTTTGAATATGGAGAATCAAACAGATTGCTGGGGATAGCAGTAACCTCAGGGCCGAAAACGACGTCCAAACAGTCGGAATTTGCACCGATATTGTAGAATGTGTTATCAACAGTATAAACTTTTTGAAGATCACTGTTTATAGTAAGCGAGTTAAGACCGGTACAATTGGAAAATGCACGTGCGCCAATTTGGGATAGCGTTTCAGGCAATACGATTTTTCTTATAGTCGTGCAATCCTGAAACGCTTTCGAATGGATGCTCCTGACCTTATAGGTCACGCCGTCGTAATCGACCTTTGACGGCACCGTGACGGATGACGATGAGCCGTTGTACTTCCTGACGCAGGCAACGCCGTTTTCGATCGCATAGGTGAAGTCGCCTCTGATAAATGTCTCGTTGGCAGCCAGAGCGCTCACAGGCACCAGGGTCATTATCATGAGCAGCACGAGCAGCAGACTCAGTATTCTTTTCTTCATATTTTCCTCCCGATATTTTTTGCGCAGCCGTCACAAGATTACAATCTCTGACAGTTGTGCTTTGTTAATGTCATGATAAATTAAAACCGACATAATTGCAATATATTGTGCTAAATTTACTAAAGAAAAGCGGAATGGGAAAGCCCATTCCCAACACGGTGCGGCGCAAAGCAGGTTTCGTCGGCAGCTTCGATACCGGGCGCCGGCAATATCCGTATCCGTAGGTGCGTCAAAGCGCCTCTAAAAAGAAGAAAGCCCCCGGTCAACTGACCGGGGGTTCCCCTTCCATCCACTATTCTTCGCTATCTCCATAGAGCTCAGGATCGAGCTCGTCATACTCTTCGTCAATAAACTCATCCGGTTCAAGAGCGTTGCCGTTATAGTGCAGCGCGCTGCCGGAGATGAGCCTGCGGTGGGATATCTTCCGCGTTATGCTTCCGGCCACGCCCTTGACCATCGACTGCGCGGCAAGGTGCTTGCCGATGATTGCGGCAAGGTCTGTCTTCGGCGAGAGGTCGGACACCGTGCCCTCCATGATCGACAGGCTGCGCCAGAACATCGTCATCGATTTCGGCACCTTGATGCCGAAGTCACGCGCAATGCGGTATAGGTCGGCGAAAATGTCGACCGTGCTGCTCATCTGCGCCATGGACAGGATGCGGTACTTATCCAGATACGCCTGCATGCGGCCGTAGTATGCCTCGCGGTCAAGCTCCGGGTCATGCTCGCAGATCTTCAGAACCGCATTTGCAAAGCTCAGATAGTCGTTGCTGAATATCGCCTTCATGCATACCTTTATGAGCTCGGCATCGGTGCTCGTGAGCGTTCCCATCATGCCGAGGTCGAGCCAGACGATGCGCCCGTCCCACACGCGGACATTGCCCGGATGCGGGTCTGCGTGGAAAAACCTGTCCTCGGAAAACTGCTTGATGTAGTTATTTATAAACTTCGTGCAGACCTCCTGCACGTTATATCCCTGCTCCTCCATCGCGGCCTTATTCGTAAGCTCAAAGCCGCCGATGTATTCCATGACCAGAATATGCTTTGTCGAAAGCTCGTCGTACACACGCGGGCAGTAGACATACTTTATGCCCTCAATATTCTCGCGCACACGGCGGATGTTATCGGCCTCGCGCTCGAAATCCATCTCCTCCTGCGCGACGGCCCACACCTCGTCAATGGTATCGCCGAGATTCATGACGTTATTGATCTTCTTGAGCTTAATAACATTCAGTGCACTTTTAAGAAGCCTTACGTCGCGCTCCATGACCGAATATATCTCAGGGCGCCGGATCTTCACAGCGACGTGCGTTCCGTCGAGCAGCACGGCCTCGTGCACCTGTGCTATCGACGCTGCGCCCAGCGGGTACGGCATAATCTGCCTGAACACCCTGTTCCACGGCTGCCCGTATTCCTCGCTTATTATCTCGCGTATCTGAGCGGTAACGAGGTGCGAGGCGTCGGTTCTCAGATCCTCGAGCTTTTTGCAGTGCTCCATGGGGATAATCTCGGGGTGCATCGACAGCAGCTGGCCGAGCTTTACAAACGTCGGGCCGAGCTCCTTGAGCATCTCGCACAGCGCATCCGGGCTCATCCCCTGCGTGATCTTATATTTTCTTATTACCTTTACTATCTCAAGCAGGCGCTTTGCGTCGGCGCCCGTTTCCATCGCGGCATTTGCCATTTATGTTCCTGCCTTCAAATTTCAGTGTCGAGAATATAGCATGTGTGGGCAACATTGCCGTCGTCAGTGAAGCTTACTATGCTGCCTTCGACCGTTTTATAAGTGTCCGGCCGAACGGCAAGAACAAGGTCTGTATCCTTTTCCCAAAGGTAAACAGCGTTTTCATAGCTAATCTCGCCGCTGCGCAGTGCAACGCGGATCGACATGCTGACATTATCGTAAGTATACTCCTCGGCGTCGCCTATCTCGATCCTGCCGAGCTCCACAGGCTCGGTAGCGGGATCTATGATAAAGCCCCTGCGCTGCTTCCCCTCGGCATTTATGAATTTGACAGCGGTAAAGCCCGTTTCCTCGGCTGAGGCGTCAAGCTCCAGTGCATCGGGCTTTACGAGGTACAGCATGCGCTTCCCCGTCCACACCCACGCACAGCCGGGGTACTTCTCGCTCTCGGCGGCAAAGCGCTGATAGTCAGCGCGGCAGGCGGCCTGCGCCTCGGCGGGCGTTGTCGCCTCCAGACCGTCTATATGCACCTGATACACCGGCGCGACCTGAGATATCTTATATTTATGTATGCCGAAAACAACGCCGAGCACGATAAGCGTCACCACAGCGCATATTATGTAAACTCGTTTTGAGCTTTTTCTGCTCCTTCTTCTTGCAGGCATTATTCTGCCTCCCGTAACTAACTTCGTATATTCTAACAGAAATCCGCCCACATAACAAGTTATTTTTAGCGGCGATTTGACGCAGCTGCCAATACGGTGATTGCGGTATCCGTAGCTGCGTCCGTGCGCCTCTAAAAAGCCTGCGCGTCTACGAGCACCTCGCGCGTTCCGCTCGAGTCCGTCGTTGTTATAATGTATATCGGCAGAAGATACTGCCCGTCGGCGTAATAGCCGTAAGCAAGACTCTGCGAATTTTCGGCATAGGGGTCGTCCTTGTAAAGCTCAAGCCCCGCGCCGCAGCCGTTTTTCGCCATCATGTCGCCGACCTTATCGCCTGCTACGATGGACACCTCGCTGCAGCCCATGAGCTTCGCCGTGTTGTTTGTAAGCTGCACTATCTCACCGTCGGCATTGACGCTGATGCTCAGATAATAGTCCCCGCGCACGATCGTTCCGCCATTGATCGTCGGGTACAGCGTCACAGTCTTAAACAGCAGTCCTCTGTCGCCGTTTACCGTTTCCACGGTCTCGCCAGACCAGCCGTCAGGGCACAGTCCCATAGCCTCGGCAAAATCCTTGGCTATGATCAGCGCGAGCTCATCGCCGATCTGGGTCTTATTCGTCGTTCGGTCTGCGCGGTCATACGACCAAAAGCCCGTCTCCTCATCGTAGCTCAGGCTGCATCTATCGTTTTTGTAGACAACGGAGCTTCCGTTCTGCGTTTTTTTCATTGCGTCGATATCGCACTTGAATATTTTACTCACAGCAATGCGGAACTCCTCAAAGTCAGGCGTAAGCTCATAAATGACAGCTTTCCCGTCCTGCTGCATGTCCGCAAGCGGCATTGACGGTTTGAATATGACCGGGTTCGCAGCATGCTGCCATACAGGGTGCATCACATCTGCCGTGCTCGGCTCGACCTTTGTGCAGGCGCACAGGGCTGTCAGCATTATAAGGCTCAGTATCAGGGCTGTTGTTCTCTTAAATTTCATCTTTTCCTCCTTTATCCGCTTGTTTTTTCCTTACACTTATATAATACAGCATAACAGCCAGATACCGGACATTATTTTTCCTTGAAAGCTGAATTTTGTGTATTCGGCCAAATATACCCGATTGTTTTTAGCGAGGCTGCACTAATGCCGCTCATAGTAAATAGCCAAATGAAATTTGAATAACACCTCATCCGCCAGCTTTCATCTGACACGGCAGAAAGTCAAGCAAGTGCAACAAAAACCTCGCGCGGAGTTTTCCAACCGAGG
>URAL01000037.1 GCA_900545805.1 uncultured Eubacteriales bacterium
GGGCTTTCTCCGGCTGCGGCACGATATGCAGTGCGTTGGACACGATCACCACATCGAAGGATTTATCCACATAGGGCAGGCGGAACATATCCTGCACGGAAAAGTGCAGCTTCGCCGAGCGGTTATCCCGCTTTGCCTCTGCGATCATCTCCGCGGAGGCGTCCGTCGCCTCGATGTGCGCCGCCGCGTTCACGATGTGCTTTGCGATCAGCCCCGTGCCGGTCGCCAGCTCCAGCACCGTTTTGGCTTTCACGACCGGCCGGATCAGCTCATACATCTCGTCATACGCCGCCCGATCCTTTCGCATAAAGCGGTCGTACCGACCGGCATTTCTGTCCCAGAAATTCTTATGTTCTCGCATCGCTGTCACTCCTCCCATCGTAAGCTTCATCTAAGCGATACACATGCACGGCTTGGTTAGACGCGGCTAACTAAGCCGCCTTGGAAAGGCCGCATCTCTGCGGCCTTTCGGCTTATTCAAATAACTCCCTGCACGCACCGTACACCAGCGTTTCAAGCACCTGCGGATACAGCGCTCCAATCTGCTCCCTGTGGGAAACGGTGAGAATCAATCCCCGCACCGTCGCGGCAGCCAAGGAAGCGCCGCACTTAGGCATAAGGTCATGCTTCTCCAACAGCTGACGGATGTGTGTTTCACCGTCGTGGTAATGCACGTTTTTAACATCCTCCGGCAGTCTCTGCAAAAGCAGCTTCGCATCGTTTTCAATGAAAACCATGTCGCCGGTATCGGACAGCCGCCGGCAGACGGCAAGAACCGCCTTTGCCGCACGCTCCGACGGCGGCAAGCCGTTTGCTTCGCTCAGTGCATGGTCAGCCACTCCGTAAAGCTCGGAGTGAACGTTCTCCAAAACCGCGAAGAAAAGCATTTCCTTGGATTCGTAGAATTTATAGAACGAGCCCTTCGCAATGCCGACCGCCTTCGTCAGCTGATCCACGGAGGTTTTCTTCATCCCCAGCGTGACAGCACAATGTCTCGTTTCTTTCAGCAACGCCTTGCGGAGCTGCTCGGTCTCGTAATCGGTAAAAGCCAAGCTTGCGCCTCCTTAAATATGACCGTTTCAGTTTGTTCGGTCATATTATACCGTACTTCTTTCTGCTTTGCAAGAGGTGCGCGAGAAATTCCAATGACCGAAGGAGTCAAGCAAGCTTTCCTTATGGAGAAAAAGTTCCAAGAAGAAACAGCTATAAAAAGCGTCGGTCATATCAATGGCTAATCGGACTTCGTGTTCATCAACAGAAACGGCGAAGTGCAGCACCAAGGCACACTGAATAGATAATGAGAAGTTTATATAATCTAAGCCCAAGGTCTTGATACGGCACCTTAAAAGATAGACACTTTGAGGGTGTGAATATTAATGGGTAATACAGGGAATAAGTTAGAGGTATCCAATTATACCATTGTACAGGAAAGCAGCTCCTTCTTTCGAGCCCTGTAGCAGAGTAAACCAACGAAATCCGCCAAGGCCCAGCCGATCGGAACTGACCACCAGATGCCGGTCACGCCGATGGAGGGGACAGCAGATAGCAGATAGGCCAGCGCGACACGAGTACCTAACGAAATGACGGTAAGCACCACACTCATGCCCGGTTTCCCCAACGCACGATACAAGCCATAAAGCAGGAACAGGCAACCGATGCCGCAGTAAAATGCACCTTCTATACGCAGATAGCGCACGCCCTCCTGAATGACCGCGGTCTCTCCGGCGTCCACGAAAATCGCCATAAGCGGTTTGGCAAAGACACAGACGAGCAGGGAAATGACCACACAGAAAGCCATGGAAATACACACGGCGCTTTTCAGCCCTGCGCGTATTCGCACGCTCTTTTTTGCACCGTAATTCTGGGCGATAAATGTGGAAAAGGCGTTGCCGAAGTCCTGCACCGGCATATAGGCAAAGGCGTCGATTTTTACGGCGGCGGCAAAGGCAGCCATCACGACGGGACCGAAGCTGTTGACAAGTCCCTGCACCATAAGGATACCGAGGTTCATGATCGATTGCTGCACGCAGGTCAGCGTGGAGAAGGAGACAATCTCCCGGATACGTCCGCGCCGCAGACAGCGGAATTTCCATACCGAGCGCACCTGTGGAAAACGTGCAAGGGTTAAAAGAGTGATGCCGATGCCGGAAGCATACTGGGCGATCACGGTTGCCTCCGCAGCTCCGGCAGCGCCCCTATTTAGTCCGATCACAAACCAAAGATCAAGAGCAATATTCAACACAGCGGAAACAGCCAGAAATGCCAATGGCACAACGGAATTACCCACCGCCCGAAGGAAGGAGGCAAAAAAATTATACAGGAAAACGGCGGGGATCCCTATGAAAATCACAAGCAGATACTCCCGCATATCGCCCCAGACCTCGGCGGGAACCCGAAGAAATGTGCAAAGCCCGTCCAGACAGGCAAACGATAAGATGTTCAGGAGTACGGTAACGAATGCGATAAAGAAAAACGATGCACAGAGGTTCTCACAAAGGGCTTTCTCATCCCGCTGCCCAAAGCGCATGGAAAACAGCGCGCCGCTCCCCATGCACAGGCCAAGGATGATGGAGGTCAGAAAGGTCATCAGCGTAAAGGCTGAGCCGACCGCTGCAAGCGCATCGCGCCCAAGAAATTGCCCGACGATCAGCGTGTCGGCAATGTTATAGCACTGCTGCAATAGATCACCCAAAATCATGGGGATGGCAAACAGCAGCATAGACTTGGTGACAGGGCCTCGTGTTAAATCGCGGTTCATGACTTGCCTCCGTATCGTAAGTTAAAAACTGCATTTCGTAAGTATTGTAGCGTTTATAATCCGACCTGTCAACATATCATTTACTTTTTGAAGGAACGGTGGTATCATCAGAGATAAAGATCATGGAGAAATCTGATTTGCGGAGGAAACAGTATGTACTTGGACGGACTGGATGGCTTGGATCAAAAGATCGTGCGGCTGCTGATAGAAAACGCACGCTCTTCCTATTCCGATATCGGTGATAAAATCGGCATCTCAAGAGTTGCGGTAAAAGCCAGAATACAGGCTATGGAGCAGAAAGGCATTATTGAGGAATATACGACCGTTATCAATCCTCAGAAGATCAGCGGCGCAGTCTCCTGCTATTTTGAAATCGAGACAACGCCACGCTGTCTGGCGGAGGTCACAGAGACCTTGCATCAAAACGATACCGTAACGCAGATCTACCGCGTGACGGGAAAAAACAAGCTGCATGTCCACGCTGTTGCAGCCTCCGCTGAAGAAATGGAGATTTTTCTGCACACAGTAATTGACGCATTGCCCGGAGTTGTCAGCTGCAGCTGTAATATGATCCTCTCACGCATTAAGGATATAAAGGGGCTGCGGCTATAGAAATTGCCTGCAAGCAGCTTAAACTGCTTACTGCATTTTTGGCATTTTTGTTCTATACTATTTAAAGAAGCTTGAACCTGTGCTGAGACTGAGACGGCGGCTCATGCGAGCCGCCGTCCCTGCATTTCATATTATTTTACTTTTATCTTACTCGGTTCGGGTTGCATAATTTGCTGTACGTCTTTATACTTGATTATGAATATAGAAAAGGAATTACTATGGAAATTTGACTGAACTGTGTCGAAAGAACTTTGACAAGAGACAGGCTCTCCATTCAACGACTTTGAGCGTTCAGAGTTGGGGCTTTACAACACTGGTCTTCCGGCTGTGGCAATACAGCATTTCTGAGGATGATCAACGGACCGGAAATGCCATACTGACGGTTTACCTACCGGTGTGTACGCAACCGAAATAGCACAGCCGGCCGGACATTTTTTTCATGATCCCGTTTATGACGCGACCACACAGGCGCTGCCTTAGGCCTATGCGGCGGCTCTGTATTCGGAGCGCTGCAAGGAAAGAAGAAGGAAACAAAGAATGAAGAAAAGGAAAAGGACGAAAAATAGCAGCGGATTTTCAAAATATCTCGTGTCGATCCTGCTGCTTCTGCTGTTTGAAGCAGTGGCGGTCATGCTGTGGCTTGTCAAGGACAACCTGTTCTATCTGCTTAATTTTAGTTACATAGGCTGCTGTCTCGCACTGGGGACAGCGTTGTTTACCGCCGGAAAGCGCTGCGCTCGGCATTTTGTGCAGCTGGCGGTGGGCAGCTATATGCTGCTGTATCTTGGTATAATCTCCCGCGAGAATATGCAGATTGAGGGCTTCTGGTACTATCTCTTCCTCGGAGTTTTTGAGGCAGCGACCATTCACTATGCGGTGGCAAAGATTTTCGGCCCGTTGCTGTTCGGACGCGGCTGGTGCGGCTACGCCTGCTGGACGGCTATGGTGCTGGACTTTCTGCCCTATAAGCAGCCGAAGAAGCCGAGAAAGGAAAAGCTGGGCGTTCTGCGCTATGTAATGTTTGCATTATCCTTGGCGTTGGTTTCCGGGCTGCTTCTGGTGAAGGTCGTGCATCTTGAGCAAATCATGTTCTGGCTGTTTCTCGCCGGAAACGCGCTCTATTATATCGCAGGCATTGCGCTTGCCTTTGCGTTCAAGGATAACCGCGCATTCTGCAAATATCTGTGTCCCATCACGGTGTTCCTTAAGCCCATGAGCTATTTTTCCCTGCTGCGCGTCCACTGCGATGAGGATAAGTGCATTCATTGCGGAAAATGTCTGAGGATCTGTCCCATGAACGTGGAGGTCAACAAGGAGTCCCGCAAGAGAAAAAACGGGACAGAGTGCATCCTCTGCTACGAATGCACGAAGGTCTGCCCCACAAAGGCGTTGCATTGACAATTTACGATGCTCCTGTTATGCTTAACTGCTTGCCTCGAAGATCGTATTTGTGCTGCATGTTAGGCGGCACGACCTTATCAGAGTCTTGGAGATATAACAACAGCCTTGGAGGATGGCATCCTCCGAGGCTGCTGCTTTTTCCGCATATCGCATATCATATAAGGGGAAATGCGACATGAGGATGAGAGAATATGTGTTGGCATACCTCCGTGTGCCGGGAAAATGAGAGAAAAGAGAACTATAAAGCTGCGATAGGAAAAAGAAGATTTTTGTTTTCTGAAGAGTATCTCCGGATGCAATGAGGACAGAAAGGAACAGTGGTGACGCAAAGCAGATAAAAGAATTGCTGAGATGTCCTCCTTTTGCACTTGGCTTGATAATTTGACTATTGCCTACAGCCAGTACGTCACCACCCGAGAGGAGTACGCCGCGCAGCATTACGAGGGAGCTACCTGCCTGTTCGGCCCTTGGTCGGGCGCTGCTCTGATGCAGGAGCTCGATAAGCTTGCGCAAGGCATTGTAAGCGGCGAGAAGGCCGATCCCGGAGCAGCTCTTATGCAGAAAACTCCCTTCAAGCTTGCCTACACGGCAGCCGCCATAGCCGATCCCGTCATCGACCGCAAGGGATACGGCGAGGTAAAGACCGACGTAAGCAAGGATGCATATGCAGAAGGGGAGTGGGTAACAGCCTCCTTCAAAGGCGTAAACCCAAGGCATGTATCGAACCTCACGATCAGGGACAGCACACTTGTTGATGGCTACAGCTATATGGAGGTTCAGAAGCAAATCGATGAAGATGAATGGGTCACAGTTCTCACGGACACAGATCCATATACCACCTTCCGCTGCGTAAGCTCCGCACGCGACGGCTGGACGGCTACGGTCGGCTGGCTTATAAATGGCGATAGCTTTGACGGTGGTACATACAGACTTGTCTACAACGGCATCGCAAAGAGCCTTGTCAAGGCGAAAATGAGCTATATACCGTTTAGCGCAGAGAGCTCGCCGTTTAAGGTTATTGCGTGACAGAAGGTCGAAGGCTTGCCCGAGCGGGCAAGCCTTTTTGCCGATTTGCAGCAGCTTTGGCGGTGCATATTATTGTTTGGATGTTATATCCATAAAAACTTGAATATATGCGTAATATCAGGTATAATTTTCGCGGCGGCAGCACCCTTGAGAGAGCTCATAACAGCTGCCGCGAATGAGGATATCAGGATGTCTAAAAGCCTTAAAATACAATATTATCTTACCGCTGCGCTCTTGACTGCGGTTCTTTTCGCCCTTTTCAGCATTTTCCCGCTCACGGGAGATGACTGGTATCGTGAAGGTCTGGGAGCATCAATGAGCGGCATGGGCGATCTGCTGAGGACGGTCGCACAGAAATGGAGCACGACAAACGGCCGCATACTCGGCAATGTTCTCGCGTATACTGCCGGCAGCCGACCGATAGTGCGGGACATTATGCGCACCGTGATAACACTCGGCCTTATTATGCTGCTTGCCCGCGTTTCGGGCTTGCGCAAAGCCTCCGGACTGCTGCTGTGTGCCGCGGCCGTTCTCGCGCTGCCGCGTGAAATGTTTCGCGAGATATATCCGTGGGCGGCGGGGTACTTTAACTATGTTCCGCCGGTAGCCCTGGCTTTGGGCGCATTGGCGCTTATGCCGGAGGTTTTTGCGGGGCAGGAGATGAAAGCGGGCAAGGTTCGCTGTGCCGCGCTGCTCTTACTTGGCTTTGCGTCCCAGCTTTTTGTTGAAAACATCACGTTTTATGTACTCTGCGCTGCGGGCATATTGAATGTTCTTCAGCTTGTGCGGCATAAAAGGCTTTCGGCTGCGCTCGTGTGGTATTTTATCGGCGCACTGCTTGGCGCCGTGCTGCTGCTCACGTCCCCGTCATATCTGGACATGCTTCTGCATGGCGGCAGCTATCGGTTCGGCGCGTCAAACGGATTGAGAGGACTGCTCCTGACGGCTCAAAATAACTGCGGCACCGTGCTGCACAGTCTGATCGCTGACTGCCCCGTGCTTTACTGCTCGATAACAGTCCTGCTCGGAGCGCACATTATCCGATCAAAGCACAAGCCAGCAGATATTATAAACCTCGCTGCCATGCTCGTATGCTGTGCCTGTCTGCTGCTCGGAGAGCTGAGCAATA
Organism: uncultured Eubacteriales bacterium; assembly: GCA_900545805.1. Classification (GTDB taxonomy): domain Bacteria; phylum Bacillota; class Clostridia; order Oscillospirales; family Oscillospiraceae; genus F23-B02. The sequence goes on from URAL01000037.1 coordinate 6,927, forward strand.
TCGTTACGGCGATTATTTGTATCGCGTGGTATGTTCTCAGCGCTGCGGCAATTGTCCGCAGTGCAGGTCAGGCGAGGGGAAAAGTAATGTTTTTTCTGCTGGCCTCGCTATGCGCGGCATTTCCGCTCCTTTTTGTTAATCCCATAGGTCCGCGCTGCCTGTATGTGTCTTACATTTTTCAGCTGGCTGCCGCAATGAGCCTTCTTGACGGCCTCAAGCTTAAATTCAGGTATGCATATCCGGCCTGCACATGCCTGCTTTTGGGTATTGCGGCGCTTTACGCGTCGATCTATTATCCGCTTCACAAGACCGATATGCAGCAGCGTAAGCTGATCGAGGAGGCTCTTGCCCGCAATGCCGTTGAGGTCACGGTGCCGGCTTATGCAGACAGCAGCTGGCTTTGGGACGCGGATACCTCTAAAATAGAGTATGCGTATTATTATGAAGAGCCCGGCGACCTTAAGATAATATTTGCCCCGCCGGACACGGGGGGAATAAGGTGATTATATGAAAGATTATATCAGACTTCTGCGTCCGAAGCATTATTTGAAAAATGTTTTGGTGCTGCTGCCGCTGTTTTTCAGCGGGCGCTTTTTCGAAGGCGAGCTTCTTGTAAAGGCCGTCGCGGGCTTTGCGGCATTCTGCCTGCTTTCGTCGTTTATCTATATTATAAACGATGTTCGCGATGTTGAATCAGACCGTCAGCACCCGGCAAAGTGCAAACGCCCCATAGCAAGCGGAGCGGTCGGCGTTCCCCCGGCGCTCGTCCTCGCCGCAGTGCTTTTGGCCCTGACATTAGCAATCGCTGTATTTATGCGTTTTCCGTTAAACGGATGGGTGTGCATAGCGGCATATCTTGTCGTTAACATCGGCTACAGCTTTGGACTGAAGAATATACCTGTCCTTGACGTTGCACTGCTCGTTTCGGGCTTTTTGCTTCGTGTCCTGCTCGGCTCGGCGGTAACGGGTATCGTCATATCAAATTGGCTGTACCTCACGGTGGTGTCGGTTTCGTTCTATCTTGCCCTCGGCAAGCGCCGCGGCGAGCTTCGCCGGCAAAGCGACACCACACGCAAGGTGCTCAAATACTACAATAATGACTTTTTGGTGGGGAATATGAATATCTGCCTTACTCTGGCAATAGTATTCTATTCGCTCTGGACGGCGGACGCGGCAAATGCTCAGACGCATCTTATTTGGACGGTTCCGCTGGTCATCTGCCTGTGCCTGAAGTATTACCTGACCATTGACGGCAACTCCGACGGTGATCCGATAGAGGTCATTTTTCAGGACAAGGTACTGCTCGGGCTTATTGCGGCCTTTGCGATGCTGACGGTCGTTCTGCTGTATCTGGTGTAGCCAATGAAGGAAAAAATATCAAAGAATCCGATCATGCGCGGTGTGGCGCTGATGCTCTTATCCTCGCTTTCGACCTGCCTTGGGCAGATGATGTGGAAGCTGTCGGCAAGCGGAGCGATCCTGCCGCTCCTCTGCGGCTTTGCACTGTATGCGGTCGGCGCCGTGCTTATGGTCACAGCTCTGCGCTACGGCGAGCTTTCGGTGCTCCACCCCATCCTCGGCGTCGGGTATGTGCTGTCGCTTTTCATCGGAAGCACGGTTTTCCGCGAAATGCTTTCGGTATCAAAGGTGCTCGGAGTTCTGGTCATTATCGCGGGGCTTGTGCTGATAGTACGCGGCGAGGTGAAGAAATGAAGCTCATATTATCTGTTTTGCTCATGACTCTTTTCGGCTCGCTCGGGGCGCTGTTTTTAAAACGCGGTTCGGCAAAGGCAAGTAAGCTTAAAAGCCTTGTCACGACGCCGCAGATCTGGCTCGGCGGTTTGTTTTATCTCGCGGGAGCGCTGCTGAATATATATCTTCTGCGCGGCTACTCATATTCCGTCATATATCCGCTGACCTCTCTGACATACGTCTGGTCGCTTGTTCTATCGGCGCTTTTACTGCATGAGGGAGTAACGGTGCAGAAGCTTGTCGGGATAGCGGCTATATGCCTCGGTGCATTTTTGCTGGTGCAATAAACAGTAAAGCCCGGTTCGCAAGAACCGGGCTGATCTTTTAATTTTCTGTTGTTTGTATTGCGCCTAGCATGATGAGCGTTCCGACGGCTGATACGATAACGCCGACAAGCAGCGTAAACCCCGGCGTGGAGGTATCCAGCAGAAGGCCGCCTATGTAGCTTGCAAATATGCTGCCGAGCGTCATCATAGACGTTACGAAGGCCTGCCCCTTGACGGCGTTGTGCTTTGCAATGACCTCGTCAACATACCGCACCGATGCCGGAACGAAAAGCGCAAAGGAAAACGCCTGAAGCGCCTCGGCCGCATACAGGGCGGGGAGACTTGAGGCAAGGTATATCATAAGCTCCTTGACGGTAAACATTATTACCGCAAACCGCAGCAGGGAGGAGCACTTGAAGCGCTGTGTCAAACGACCGAACAGCAGCATAACAGGAACCTCCACGACCGTCATAAAGGCGAGCACATTTCCCATATCCTCGCTGCCGCCGCCGATGCTGCGGATAAACTCTATCATAAAGTTGCCGATCATGCCGTGTGTAAAATAGAGCGTCGCCGTACCCAATAGAAAGAGCATAAAGCGCTTATTCTCTCTCGCAAATTCCAGCAGGCCGCTCGGCTTTTCGGATGCTGACTGCATACGACGCTCTGGAGCGGCGATGCGATGCGCTCTGTTAACAGGAACAAACAGCAGGGTTGCCAATCCCAGCAGCGATGAGAATAATATGAATGCCGTCGGTACCGCGTTTTCACTGACGCGCTGCACGAGCATACCGAGGATAACATTGCACACTGCAAACGACAGCGAACCGAGCGCTCTCGCACGGCTGAAATTAATGCCGCAGCCCCAGCTTTCAATGTAAAAGCTCAGCGAGATGCACAAGGGGTTGAGCAGCGTGTTTCCCGCAACCAGCAGTGCATAGGCCACGATGAGCGAAACACTGCCAGATGGCAGGAGATACACCGCCAGCATGAGGAGCACTGCGAGAACGGCCGTTATCCGTATACATCTGAGCAGCGTGCGCCGGTCGCTGCGATCTATATATCCGGCGATGAGCGGCTGGCTGACAAAGCCTATGATATTGCCGACGGCGAACACTATGCCGATCTCGTAATTCGAATAGCCGCGAAATTGCAGAAATACGGTCGTAAAGCAAAAAACTACGGCGCTCGTGACCCAGTAGGCGATCTGCAGGAACGAATAATATATATTAAGCTTTTTTTCGGATAAATTCATGTTTTTAACGCCCTTTTACGCTGCTTTTGAGGCTTATTATTATATCATTATTGCCCGCAAATGACAAGCAAGCGGCAGCGCACGGGCGGGCGCATTTTTAAAATTGCGATTAAATTTGCGCGGAAACGGCAAGCTTATGGGCATAAAAGCTTGCAATTGCGCATAAGTATGTCTATAATGTAAACATCGCGAATAATTCGACAAAATAACAGATGAGAGAGGTATTCATAGAATGATCGAAGCGATACACGGCGTTATTAACACAATAAGCGGATTTTTATATCAGCCGTATATAGTTCCGCTGTTCCTCGTGGCAGCAGGACTTTACTTCACCGTCCGTACCGGCCTTTTACAGATTCGCCTGTTCGGAGAGTCAATAAAGGTCGTGAGCGAAAAGCCGAAGGATAAGAGATCGGTTTCCTCGTTCGGCGCACTCATGGTATCGACCGCCTCCCGTGTCGGCACGGGCAACATCATCGGCGTTTCCACGGCTATCTGCCTCGGCGGCTTCGGCGCTATCTTCTGGATGTGGATAACAGCCATCCTGGGCGGCGCCTCCGCGTTTATCGAGTCCACGCTTGCGCAGATATATAAGCACAAGGGTCCCGACGGCAGCTATTACGGCGGCCCGTCCTACTATATGCAGAACGCGCTCAGGCAGCGCTGGCTCGGCGTCGTCTTTGCGGTTATCCTCATCCTGACCTACGTTGTCGGCTACAATATGCTGGCCTCCTTCAACACTCAGGACACCTTCAAGACCTTCGGCTTCTATGACAAGACCACAACTCCGATAATCATCGGCGCGATCCTTGCCGTTTTGTTTGCGGCCTGCGTTCTCGGCGGAGGCAAGCGCCTTACGAATATAACCGGCGTTCTTGTCCCGGTCATGGGCCTACTGTACATAATTGTATCCCTTGTAGTTGTAATTATGAACATCACGACTCTGCCCCTGGTGCTCAAGAGCATATTTGTTTCCGCGTTTGACTTTAAGGCCGTTTTCGGCGGCTTTGCCGGCTCCTGCATGATGTGGGGCATTAAGCGCGGACTTTATTCCAACGAAGCCGGTATGGGCTCGGCGCCCAACGCGGCAGCATCTGCTGATGTGTCCCACCCCGTAAAGCAGGGTCTTGTTCAGATGCTGTCAGTATTTATCGATACACTGCTTGTATGTACCGCGACCGCAATGATGTGCATGTGTGCAAACCCGGAGGGGCTCGTTGCGGAGGCGGCCGGTGCTGTCTATGTCCAGCAGTCTGTTCAGATGGCGCTGGGTGACTTCGGCCCGATATTTATTGCGGTTGCAATGAGCCTTTTTGCATTCACGACCCTTATCGGAAACTATTATTACACCGAGGGCTGCCTCCAGTTTATCCTAAAGCGCAACCCGTCGAAGACGTTTATGCTCATCTTCCGCCTGATAGCCACCGCGCTCGTGTTTGCCGGCGCGCTGCTCTCGGCCGGCATCGTTTGGGATACCGCCGATATGCTCCAGGGCTGCATGGTCATTATAAACGTTCCTGTCATTGTTATCATAGCAAAGCCCGCTCTCGCCGCGCTCAAGGATTACATGAGCCAGCGCAAGGAGGGCAAGGATCCCGTTTTCAGATCCTCCAGTATCGGCCTTGAGGGTAAGACCGAGTGCTGGGAAGACTGATAACTTCGTAGTTAAAAAGGCCGGCCTAAGCTGAGTGTTCATAAGGAACTATTGGTTTCTCGACATGCGGGTTACTGTAACATTTGTAAATTACAATGACTCTGTTCAAAATATAAAAGCCATCTGTGAATCAAAAGATACCACAGATGGCTTTACATATGAAATAACTCACTCAATTCGAATAAGCTGGGAATCGCCGCTTTCCGACCTCGGAGCTTCTTCACAGAGCCCCGTATCCATTTTTCCGATTGCTCTTTCAACACAGGCGAGGTCCTCATCACTCAGTCCCTCAAGCTCTTTGAAAAACTCCTGAAAAATGGTCTTTTCAAGCTGCGCGGAATGTTCAAGATAAAACCTTCTTCCTTCCTCAGTAGGTCTTACAATTATATTTTTTTTGTTTCCGACCATCTGATACTTTGCAAGAAGACCGGACTTGCACAGAGCATGAGTTATTTTTGAAAAAGAGCTCGGCGCAAGACCCAGACGCTCTGCTATGTACACCATGCTGTCCTCTTTATCCTCATTCTCTATAACATACTCAAGCACAATCCATTCCTGAATAGTCAGAGAGGTGTCTCCTCCGGTATTTTCAGTTTTGGTATTTACTGCACGCGCAAATAAATTTCGATTGCGTACAATCGCTCTTATAAGCGGGCGATATCTGCCCATCCAGCTTAATTCCACCTGCTATCGCTCCCTGACATTTTCGGTACAAAACTATGTTTCTGCCATTCTACCACGCTTTTATCGCATTTACAAGAACCACCGACTTAACCGAGGAACAAACTTCCGCGGAACATGGTGTTGGCAACGATCATAACGGTATAGAAAATGCCAATAAGGATACCTCCGAGGTATATGTTTCCTGTGCGCCTGAATAGCTTTCTGCTGAGTATGGTTGCAACAGGAATAAGCACAACTAACGGGAAGAGGTTGAATATACGCATCGGGTTCCAGATAAATACACCCTTGGAAATGATCGTTCCGTACTCAACAACTATCATTATAAATATACCGATAACATTTCCTACGCAGGTAAGAGCAACAGATTGCCAGTCCTTCATACAATCAATTCTGTTGAATCCGTTTACAACTGCGGAATTGACGATGTAAAACAGGACAAACGGCAGCATGTATATAAGTGCATATACAAGAGTCTGCGCATTGAATGCTTTTACTGCCAGCATCCAGAAACGGAAATCCGTGTTGAATGCCCAATCTGCGAAAAACGTTATCATATATATGCCTGTTATAACAGACAGAGCAAGCAGAACGGTTTTAAATATATCTGCCGGCTTGATAACAAGTCCGAGACCCTGAGCAGTCTGTCCGTTCTTTTGTCCGCATACACGGTAGCATAGGAACATAACAAGCGCAATAAGTATTCCGGTTACTCCCGTCCATACGGAGAGCTCATTTGTGTTCGGCTGACCGAAGAAATGATTCCATACGTGCGGTATATCGCTTACCCACGTTTCCTTAGTACCCTGACCTATCCACCAGAACATAACCGGCATGACAAGTATCGCAGGCAATGCTGCACAAACGATGTATCCGGCAGCAAACACAATCTTTTCCTTTTTGCTTCGAGGAGACGCATTTGCCGGGAGCTCCTGTGTTGCTTTCAGCGTACCGAAATAAGGTGTTGCAAGTAAAAGATCTGCACACGGAACTATAAAGAGGAAAATGCCGATATATCCGAGTAAATTGAACATCTCTTTTACGAACCAGACCTGATTGTCAGGAGATATTTTTTCGTGTCCCGCGGGCGTGCCGAAGGCATTGTAGAAAAACTCAACCGCAGCATGTGCTCCCGCATGTGAGAAGGCATTGAGAGGATGTATCTGCTTTGGCTGGTATATAACTCGGAAATGATCCTCTCCGCCTGCTTTTCCGTAATAATATTTACCGTTTTCAACGTCTCCGTCAACCTTAACGTCAACCTGCTCTATAAACAGCTTTGCACGCTCTTGACTTAAGAAGTTGTGTGGGTTTCCGTTATCATCAGTGAAAAACCACTCATCATATTTTCCGGCAACAATACCGTAATCGATGTCAATCGGCACCGGTTCTCCGGCCTCTGCGGCAGTTTTTGCGCTGTCCGTATTTCCTTTAACCATTTCGTCCATATCAAGACGCTCCGCATCCGGATAAAGACCCCAGTATGTATGATAGGTTTCACATCCCATATTAAGAACCGCAGATATCGGGTTCGGCTCACCTGTAAGTGCCTCACGGCTGAGGTAATATGTAACTGTATCATTGCAGTGGAAACCTCCCATAGAATGACCGGTAAGACCTATTTTATCTGTGTCGATATAATCGAGCACCGACGTCAGATACTCCAAAGTGTGAACCATGCAGGTATAGCGTTCCGTATTGTCAATCGTACCGTTATCTCCGTTTTCAACACTTGACAATCCATGGCAATACGAGTCTATGCTGCAAACAACAAATCCTCGACGCGAAAGCTCAACATAGTTCTGTGCCTGCATCTCCTTGCTGTTATAGCTTCCGTGACAGCATATGATGAGAGGCAGCTTGTTTTCGGCAGAAGCATCTTTAGGCGTGTAAAGCAACGCCGCAACATTTTGTCCTTCCGGAGTTGCGATGTTTATCTTAGTCACTTCAACCTTGCCGAAGTTCGTCTGTATGAGCGATGTTGCGAGAATGCTGATAAGTATGAGAATAATGGATATCATCATACAAATCCTGCTTCGCTTTTTGTGAGCCATTTTTAGACCTCCTATTTATTATTGTATTTATTAAATATGAGCGCGCACTCAGTTTGATTCTCTTGTGTTTGATTATTGTTTCTATGTAGATTATAATTTACACAAAGAATTATTTCAATTGTGACTTGTCACAATATTGAATAAGATTTTTCGTCAGAGTAAACATAGTAATAAAAAAAGTCCGTCAAGGGCTTTTTGCTCATTACTGTGATTAAAAAAATACAAATGCGCAAAAGTGTGCATATCATCTTTAATATTGTTGCATATTCATTTCTTTTTCTCCTTTCGCCGGTAATGAAAGATTAGGCAAGATATAATCGCCGACCTGTGTATAAGTGCCACCGTTTTTTCAAAATTGTTTTCATATTAAAACCTCCTTGATTTTTAGTAAGTTCATGATACGAAAAACAAAATCAAATTGCGAATGTGCGGATTTCATATACAGAAGAAGGCTCTAACCTTTTACAGTCAAAGCCTTATTTCATCATTGCAACGCCTTAGTTTTATTAAGTTTTATCATACTGCCTTATAAAACTTCAGCCTAAGCCGGCCTTTTCTTTTTGCCTGTTGTATTGTATAATCTGAAAAAAGGAGCTGATAGGATGAACGATTTTGAACGCGAGTGGCAAAAGCAGCTTGCCGCCGAGAAAAAATATATTGACGAGCGAGCAAAGCGCGGAGACAGCCGCCTGAACGGTCTGTTGCAGGCCAGGGTGCCGAATAAGCTTAAATATACGCTCGACGAGGGCTTTGCGAGGGCCTTTGAGCTCATATTCGCAAAGGGTACGGCAGTCATTGAGAAGACCTATAACCGCCGCGACATCGAGCGCAGCAGCCGCGTGCGGCGCATAATTGCCGAGAATAACCCGACAAAGCGCGCTCTGCGCGACGCATCGCGAGGCTCATATGCGCAGAAAACGAAGAATACCGTGCTCTCCGGCGTCTCCGGCATAGGTATGGGTCTCATCGGCGTCGGCATACCCGATATCCCGGTGTTCACCGCTATGCTTTTAAAGAGCATTTACGAGCTTTCGCTCGGCTACGGCTATGATTACGACAAAATGGACGAAAAATATTTCATCCTGCTCGTGATCGGCGCGGCTCTCAGATATGGGGACGAGCTTAAGGCTGCTGACGAGAGAGTGAACTATTTCATCGAGCACGGCGCAGAGCCCGACGAGGAGACGATGAAAACCGAGGTACGCATCGCGGCCGAGGGCTTGTCCGGCGAGCTTTTATATATGAAGTTTCTGCAGGGCATACCAATTGTCGGCGCTATCGGCGGCGCGTATGACCCGATATACATAGACCGCATCACACGATACGCGAATATGAAGTATAACCGCAGATTTCTGCATGATATAAAAAAGTGAATGTAAAAAGCAGCCGCAGTTCAATCAATGGCGGCTGCTTTTTAATATCTATTTTTTGGGCTTTGCTTTTCTGACGGTGGCGAAGGGATCCGCTCCACCGCCGGAGAACATGGTGAAGTTGAGGCTTGACTTGACATGGTCGGCCATTGCCTGCTTTGCAAGGTCGGGGATGTGCATTTTTATGGCCTCAACTACCGCAACATGGTTGTAAATAACACTCGGCGACCAGGGGTTATCCTCGGAGCTGCTGATAAATTTAATCATGGATGACTGATACATCGTAAGGTTAGGCAGCAGCATCTTGTAGCACTTCTGGATATACTTGTTGCCGCAGGATTCGACGATGAGACCATGGAAAGGCATATCGGTCGCGATCATGCCGTCATAGTCCTTGCGGATGACGCAGTCGGCAAACTCGCCGGCAAGCCTGTCAAGCTCATGCACGGTGCCGGAATCTGCACGCTCTGTGCACAGTGCGGCAGCCTCACATTCGACGGCGGCACGAACATCATACAGGTCGATCATATCACGCAGGCTCAGGTCAATGACGAAGAAGCCGCTCGTGTCCGGCTTTGAAACAACAAAGCCCTGCTCGCAAAGATTCATTATAGCCTCAGCGACGGGTGTGCGGGATATGCCGAGGGCGGAGGCGATGCTGTTTACGTTCAGCTTGGTTCCCGGAGCAATGCATAGGGAAACTATCTCATCATAAAGCATCTGTGAAACTATATCGCGCAGCTTCGCACTCGGATTTGCGTCAAGGTAAACCTGAAACCGGTCACGCTTCAATTGAATCAATCCTTTCGTTTTTAATTGAAAGCAAAAAACAGCATGTCAAATAAAAAATGAGCTCAAATACATCCGTTATTCTACGGCAGATGAAATGAAAATGCAATACCTTGAGTGCATAATTATAAAAAATTTTATAATTATTCCTGCAGTACAAGCATATTTCGACAAGCATATGTTAAATTGTAGGCAAACAGACGTAGAAATAAGCGCCGAAGCGATTGCATCGGCGCTTATAAATTGTATTTAGGCTTATTTCTTGCTCTTTATGTACTCGTCAATGCTCTTCGCGCCGGTTTTGCCTGCGCCCATTGCGAGGATAACGGTTGCGGCGCCGGTGACAGCGTCGCCTCCTGCAAACACGCCCTCACGGGCGGTAGCGCCGCCCTCGTCGGCCTCGATGCCGCCCTTACGTGTAAAGGTAAGACCCTTTGTGGTGTTGCGGATCAGGGGATTGGGGCTGGTGCCGATTGCGATAACAACGGTGTCAACATCGAGAATCCAGTTCGAGCCCTCAACGGGAACCGGCTTGCGGCGACCCTTTTCATCGGGCTCGCCGAGCTCCTGCTTCTGAAGCTCGATGCCGGTGACGTGACCGTCCTCGCCTGCATGGATGGCGACGGGGTTGTTGAGCAGCCTGAACTCGATGCCCTCGGCCTCTGCATGCTCGACCTCTTCCTTACGGGCGGGAAGCTCGTCCTTGCCGCGTCGGTAGGCTATGTAAACATGCTCAGCGCCCAGACGCTTGGAAACGCGGGCCGCGTCCATTGCGACGTTGCCTGCGCCGACAACGCAGACGTTGCGGAAGTGCTTAATGGGCGTATCGTAATCGTCGCGGTAAGCCTTCATGAGGTTCACGCGGGTGAGAAGCTCGTTGGCGGAGTAAACGCCGAGCAGGTTCTCGCCGGGGATGTGCAGGAACTGGGGCAGACCTGCACCGGAGCCGATGAACACTGCCTCGAAGCCGTCCTCGAACAGCTCGTCGACGGTCTCCGACTTGCCGATAATGGCGTTGTTTATGATCTTGACGCCCATTGCCTTGAGGTTATCGATCTCGGCGGCAACTATCTCCTTGGGCAGACGGAACTGAGGAATACCGTAAACAAGAACGCCGCCGGACTTGTGGAAGGCCTCAAAAATGGTTACGTCATAGCCCATCTTGCGCAGATCTCCTGCGCAGGTGAGGGAAGCGGGGCCGGAGCCGACGATCGCGATGCGGTGACCGTTGGACTCGGGAGCCTTGATTTCGTCCTTGATTTCCTTGTTCATGTGATAGTCGGCGACAAAGCGCTCGAGGCGGCCGATGCCGACAGATTCGCCCTTGATGCCGCGCACACACTTACTCTCGCACTGCTTTTCCTGCGGGCAGACACGGCCGCAGACGGCGGGCAGGGAGTTGGTGGAGGTTATGATCTCATATGCTGCGTCAAAGTCGCCCTCTGCGACCTTGGCTATAAATTCGGGTATGCGTACCGAAACCGGGCAGCCGGAGCGGCAGGGCATGTTGTGGCAGTTGAGGCAGCGCTTTGCCTCGTCCATTGCCATCTCGGGAGTGTAGCCGAGAGCGACCT
>URAL01000038.1 GCA_900545805.1 uncultured Eubacteriales bacterium
GGCAGCAGCGGTGAATTTGACGATTTTATTGAATATGTAAGCCTGGATAAATAACAAAAAAGCTCCCCACGGGGAGCTTTTTTTACTTGCTGACTATCTTATAATATGTGTTCGAGGTTTTTTTGTACACGAGGGCGTACAGCAGGGCGAAGACGAGGAAGCTTATGACCGTCATCCAGATAAGAAAGCCCGTGTTGTAGAAGCTGAACATGTACAGTATCTTGCGGATAAACGGGAAGGCGAAGGCCAGGTGCAGTCCGGCGAACAGCAGCGGAAGGAAGAACACCGTCAGAAGCTGAGAGTTTATGCTGCGTCGTATCTCGGGCTTTGTCATGCCGACCTTCTGCATGATCTCGAACCTCTGCGCATCCTCATAGCCCTCGGAAAGCTGCTTGTAGTAGATGATGAGCACCGCCGCGCAGCTGAACACGAGGCTGAGTGTAACTCCGAGGAAGAACAGGCCGCCATAGACTGCGGCAAAGTCGGCGTACTCGGCAGCCCGCGATTCGTAGGACAGGTACTGCCAGCCGCTGCTGCCGTCCTTGTCGGAAAATCCGCCGTTTTCCGAGGCCGCGGCAATCATATTGCAGACCTTGTCCTGCTCCTCAAGCTCATTCGAGCAGTCAAAGTCGTATATCCATTTTAAGCGGACAACGGATTCTCCCGCGCCGTCAACAAGCCGCTCGGCGGTCTTGTCAAAATCGGAAACGACAAGCGTTATCGTGGGGCTTATTTCAGCGCCGCTGCCGTCGGCAAGGGGCATGGCGTCAAGAGTCTTCTTCACGGTGAAGGTCTCGACGCTCCCGAGGGATATGGTTTTGAGACTGTAATCCGTCCGCAGCGCGTGCAGGAGCACCTCGTTCTCGGCAAGCGTTTCGCCTTTGCCGCTTATCCTGTTGTAGTCGGACAGCGAAACTATGCGCAGGTTTACGATCCTGCCGTAATCGCTTAAGTTGCTGCTGCCGGAAAAGCGCTCGGAGATGTCGAAAACGCCGTTTTCAAAGCCTCCGGACATGCTGAGCTGCCGGAAATCGAGGATGTTTTTCCGCTCAGTATCTCCGAGAGCGGAGACGAGCTTATCGCGCAGAGCATCGGCCTTTTCCTCTGTCAGGGATGTGCTTGCGTCATAGCCGAAGGTGACGTTGATATCACGCGGATAGCGTGCGTTGACGGAGTCGACCATGCCGAAGTACAGGCAGCAGGTGGAGGATATCGTGACCAGCACCATCGTTGCGAGGATGCAGATCGACGCAAGCCCCGCGCCGTTGCGCTTCATGCGGTAGGTCATCGAGGAAACGGAGACGAAGTGCCGGGGCGTGTAGTAATAGCGCTTGTTTTTCTGAAGAATTTTGCACAGCAGGACGCTGCCCGATATGAAAACGAGATAAGTGCCGACGATGACCATGATGACGGCGATGAAGAAGATCGTGAGCGCCTGCAGGGGCTCCTTTATGCTGACGGCAAGGATGTAGGCCGCGGAGAGCAGGACAATGCCCGCTATGCCAAGCACGGGATTTGCCTTGACGGGCTTTTCGCCGTAGCTTTCGCTGTGCACGAGCTCGACCGCCGTGCTGCGGTGCAGCTTGATGAGGCTGCTGATGTAGATCAGCGCGAAAATGCCGCCGAAGTACAGGAGCATGTATTCGATGGCGGGAAGCGATATGTGCAGCGAATAATCCGCCGTGCCGCCGAGCATGTGCAGAAATATCATTTCCGCGAGCTTTGAAAGCAGCGCTCCGATAAATATGCCGCCGATAAGCGACAGCAGCGCAGTCAGCAGTGTCTCCCACGCGAGGATGCGCGAGATGTTGTGCTTGTTCATGCCCAAGATGCTGTAAAGGCCGAACTCCTTGTATCTGCGGCGCACGAGGAAGCTGTTGCAGTAAAACAGGAACAGCAGCGCGAACGCGACGATGACGAATACGCCGAACGACAGCGTCGACTGTGCCGCCGTACCTCCGCGCATACCGTCCAAAAGGTCGCCCGACGCGAGATAGAACATGATGTAGAACACGGCCGCCGTTCCGGCCGAGGCGAGGATATACGGGACGAACAGCCGCTTGTTTTTCCTGATGCCGCTCCACGCGAGACGGGGATAGAAACCGAGCTTCATTTCACTTCACCGCCCGACGCAAGAATAGTCAGGGTGTCCGAGATCTTCTGGTAAAGCTGCTGATCGGTGCATTCGCCGCGATAGATCTGGTGGAACAGCTCGCCGTCCTTTATAAACAGGATGCGCTGCGCGTGGGACGCGGCCTTGACCGAGTGCGTGACCATGAGTATGGTCTGCCCCCTTTTGTTTATCTGCTCGAACAGGCCGAGAAGCTCGTCGGTGGATTTGGAGTCGAGCGCACCCGTCGGCTCGTCGGCGAGGATAAGGCGCGGATTGGTTATGATCGCCCTTGCGACGGCCGCTCGCTGCTTCTGGCCGCCGGATATCTCATAGGGGTACTTTTTCAGCAGCGGCGTGAGGCCCAGCTCCTTTGCCGCCGGCAGCAGGCGCGAGGTCATCTCGTCATAGCTCTTGCCCGCAAGCACCAGCGGAAGCAGGATGTTGTCCTGAACGGTAAAGGTGTCCAGCAGGTTAAACTCCTGGAACACGAAGCCGAGATTGTCGCGGCGGAAGGTCGCAACGTCGCTCTCCTTTATCTTGCCGAGGTCCCTGCCGTCGAGAATGACCGTGCCGCCCGTAGGCTTGTCCAGCGCGGCCAGCAGATTCAAAAGCGTCGTCTTGCCTGAGCCCGATTCGCCCATGATGGCGACGTACTCGCCCTCCTCGACGCTGAAGCTTACGTTTTTGAGCGCCTCGACCCGGTTTCCTCCGAAGCGGGTGCTGTACACTTTTCTGAGATTTTCAACAGTCAAAATACTCATTGCTTTTACCTCCAACGGATTTACGCTCTTATTGTACAGCACAAATTGCCCGGAAACCATCGATTGGGCTTACATTTTCGCCGCAACTGCTTACATTCCTGTCACATTCGCTGCTTTAGCCGTATCGGTGCAGCGTCTGTGCGCCTGTGAAAGGTCTGCGAGCGTGCGCGTGTGCAGGATCGGCTGCCAGCCCGGATTTTTGAACATCGCCGCGATGCAGATTGGAACGAAGGTCAGCATGAACAGGGGGAAGGTGAAGGCGTAAAGCACCTTTTTTGCCGCGGTGCAGCGGATATTTTTCCACTCCGAAAGCGTGGTTATCGCGCCGACGGCAAACAGTGTGAGGTACAGCCCGGCAACGGTCTGCCAGACCGCCGTGCCGAGCCCGGCCCAGTCGCCGCCGGAAACGAGATTCGCTATCGCCGCGCCGATATTCACGACGATGCTCAGGCCTGTGAGTATAGCTGCCGGCATGATGCACATAGCCATGTCGTAGCACGAAAAGCTACCGCGCAGCATCCCGCGCAGAAGACGGCCGCCATAGCGTGCGAACACCTGCATATATCCGCGGGACCAGCGCATGCGCTGCCGCCAGGACTGCCTGAAGGTCACCGGCTGCTCGTCGTAGGTTATTGCATCCGGACAGTAGCCGATCTTAACTCCGTCGGTCACATTGTCGATGGTAAACTCGATGTCCTCCGTCAGCAGGAAGAAGCGCCAGCCGCCGCAGCGCTCAAGGATCCTGCGGGTGAAGAGAAAGCCCGTGCCCGACACGGCGCAGCTGCTGCCGACCGCGGCGCGTGCGCCGTTGAGATAGCGCGACTCGCGCAGAAACCACAGGCCGATGCCAGCAGAGAGCCAGTTGTCGCCGTAGTTTTTCGAGTTGCGGTAGCAGGTGACGATATCGTGCCCCCGCTCGGCGCAGCCGCACATGGCGGCGATGAAGCCGGGGTCGAGAATATTGTCCGCATCGAGAACGATGTACGCATCGTAGCTCAGTCCGAGCTTTTGCAGCCTGTACAGCAGGAAGTTCAAAACATAGCCCTTGCCGACATGCTCGGTGTCCTGCCGCTCGAACACCCTTGCGCCGCGCCCGCGTGCTGTCTCGGCTGTGCGGTCGGTGCAGTTATCCGCGCCGACTATGATGTCTATAAGCTGCTGAGGATAGTCCTGCGCACGGATGCTGTCGATGAGCTCGCCGATGACTGCCTGCTCGTTTCGCGCTGCAATCAGCACCGCAACGCGCTTGCCGCGGCTTTCAAGATACGAATATTTCCTCTGCGTCAGAAGTCCGATGGGTATGTATACTAACTGATACGAATAGCACAGAAGGAATACACTCATTATTATAAGGTTGATCATTTCGACAGTGCTCATACGCTCACCTCAAATACTTCTTACGTTTTCTTTACAACTGTATGACTTATTCTAACACAGTTAGGATACACATAAACGAAATCTGTGTCAAGTCTTTTTTCATGGTATGTTTTTTCATTTTTATATCCTTTTTTGCAGGTGCTTTAACGCCGCTGCGGATATGGCGATTTCCCCCGCCCGTCTTTTTCCCCACTCAGCTTCGACACCGGACAAGCGCAATAAATGTACAGGTGCAGTCTCGATCTGCCGCTGAAAAAGAAAAAAGCCGGCAGGATAAAAATCCTGCCGGCTTCCAGCCGTCGGGGTCATCACGTGCTCACCCCGGACCGGAGAACGATCTGTATACCGTCTCGCCTGGCCATCGGCTTATTATTTATTGTTATATCGGAGCTTACTCCTTGACGGTCTCCTCATCGGCTGCTGCCTCTGCGGGCTTCTCCGCCTCGATGACCTTCTCGTCGGCTGCCTCTGCGGGCTTCTCCGCCTCAATGACCTTCTCGTCGGCTGCTTTTTCCGTTGCTGCCGCCGCCGCTGCTGCGGCTGCTGCCTCTGCTGCCGCATAGCCGGCCGCGTAAGCGCTTGCCGTGTCGGTGTAAACATCGTCGTCGTTATCCTCGGCGGCTGCCGCTGCAAGAGCAGCTTCCTTATCCTTGGCCGCCTTGCTTGCGATAAAGGCGAAGATAACGCCCAGGATCGCAGCGCCTGCGAGGACGCAGATAGCGGTCAGGTGGAGCGAGCCGGAGTACTCCTGAATGGGAGCAAAGTCAAGCTTCGCGGCGGTCTCGCCGACATAGTTGCCGGCCGAATCGACACGGATGGTGTAGACATAGTCGTGGAACTTGGTGACAAGTCCGGTCACGAGAACAGCGATTGCCAGTATAGCGGAGATAAGACCCAGGGTCTTGCCGGTGCGCTTGCTGCCGCTGACGGCCGCAACGATACCGAAGATACCGGCGATGATGCCGAGGATCGCCGCAACTGCGAGAGCAACGTACATGCCGACGCGGACGAACACCTCGCTCTTGATGTCGGCTTCCTGATCGACCAGGTACTGCTCTGCAAGCTCGGTGAGCCTTTTGCACTTGTCGAGGTCGAGCATCGGGAAGCCGTTCTTGACGACGGGCTGGCCGTTCTCATCGACCTTGTACATGTTGGCGATGACGTACTCGCCGAACTCCTCATACACTTCCTCGTTGACGTGTGCTCTGCCGTTTTCCTTGACGATGAGGTTGTCGGGAATCTCAAGGCCGTACTCCACTGCCAGATACTCGGGCAGGCTCTTTACGGTCTCTTCGCCGCCGTAGTAGCTGAAGCAGGGCTGCATGCCTTCAAACAGAGCTCTTGCGCCGTCGGCGAGGGTGAGCTCGCCCTGCTCGAAAACGGAAAGCTGAGCCCTGCCGTCTTCAAGCTGGCCTTCGGCTGCCACGAGCTTTTCCGCGCCGGCTGCAAGATCCTTACGGCCTGCCGCGAGCTTAGCTTCGCCCTCCGCCAGAGCCTTTTCCGCCTCTGCAAGCTGCTTCTTGCCGGCTTCAAGCTGTGCAAGGCCGTCCTCATACTCCTTGAGCTGAGCCTTGCCGTCTGCAACCATCTGATTGATGTATGCGGGGAAATCGGTCACGTCTGCGGGGATATTAAGGCCGAGACGTGCGCCGAGAGGACGGACGATGGAAACGAACCAGACCTGTGCGCTGTCAAAGCCGGGGAGCTTTGCGATGGTTCCGTCACGGAACTGGACGTACTGGTTCAGGTAAGGCAGCAGGGGCTCGATCTTTGCGAGCTTTTCCTTGCCCTCGTTGTAAGCCTGGGTGTTGGCGTCGATCTTTGCCTGGCCCTCTGCCAGAGCCTTCTTGCCGGCCTCGTAAGCGGCATAGCCCTCTGCCAGGGCCTTTTCACCGGCCGCGAGCGTCGCCTGACCGGCGGCATAGTCGCTCTTGCCCTTGGTGTACTGGCTCAGACCGTCGGTATAGGTTCCTACACCGGTGATATAGGTCTGCTCATTTTCACTGAGCTGGGCGATGCCTGCCTGTGCGGTCTTGAGATTTTCTCTCGCAAAAGCTGCGTCAGCAGTCTTATACTCCTGGATATTCAGAACGTCACGAACGCCGGCGACGCAGGCGAACAGTCCGAATATGCACGCAAGGATAAGGATGATGCTGAAGACCATAAGTAATACTCGTTTCATTGTTTTCCTCCCTAAGTTTTATATAAATATTACTTAATGACTATTTATGTATAACTCAATACATATCCGCCGTTTTTGTTTGTCTTTTTGTCATTGTAACATATGGTGACAAAATAGTAAAGAGAAAATGACAGAAAACTTGAAAATTTATAGACTTTTTTCTTAGTAAATATGCTGAAAAATACGATTTGGCCGATACATCAGTAAAAAACATAGCCAAATCGTCAGATATGTCACAATTTCCTGTTTACATATTATACACAATTTGCCCAGGCAATTGTGAACAAATCATGAATATTTTTAGCGGCGCTTTTTTAGTGGCGCACGGACATTGTACGGATACGTTTATTGCGTGAACCCGGTATCGAAAATGCTGCGGAAACCGGAAAACTTACGCTTCCCAACACTGTGCCGCACCCTGTAGTGAACTTATCTTGCCTGTTCCGCTTGCCGCGGTTTTCTCCGCACTCTCCGGTCGTGATTCTGTAATTGACGTATTGGTACGATGTAAATGCGGCTCTGAAAAATCACCTCATCCGTCAGCCTTCGGCCGCCACCGTCCCCTCAAGGGGAAGGCAGGGGTGCGGGCAAAACCTTTGCACCAAATCAGCACAATTATACGTTGCGCGAAACGTTGCGGTTTGTTCCGTTTTTCCGATACCGGGCGCCGGCAGCCGCCTCAATGCGTCTCTGAATTCTTCTTCAGCTCGTCAAGAATCTCGGCAAGGAGCTGCTCGGCGGTGGGCGCTTCCTCCTCCACCTCCTCGGGCTCTTCGGCCGGCTTTTCGGTCAGTGCGCGGGCCTTGTTAAACAGCTTGAGGATAATGAACACGACCAGCGACATGAGAAGGAAGTCGATAACGACCGCGACGAAGCTGCCGAAGCCGATAGTGATGGCCTCCTGCACGACGGCGCCGTCCTTGACGACCTCGGGGCGCACGAGCAGGTTCAGCGCGCTCATGTCACGCGTGCCGAACAGCCAGCTGATAAACGGCATGAACAGGTCGTTTACCAGGCTCGTGGTGATCTTGCCGAACGCGGTGGCGACGATAACGCCGACGGCCATATCCATGACGTTGCCGCGCATGATGAACTCTTTGAATTCACTTATAAATTTCTTCATCCCTATACTCCTTTTTAATAGCGATTTTGCGCCTTACTTATACGTTTATTGCGTGAACCCGGTATCGAAAATGCCGACAAAACAGTTACAGCGGGCGAGCAATGCTCGCCCCTACGGGCATAGTCGGAACATAAAACCATATTCGTAGGGGCGATCATCGATCGCCCGTTTTTTATGGTTTGCTCCGCACCCTCGATACCGGGCCGGCGCACTCACCGTATCGGCAGCTGCCTTATTTCGCCTCCAAAAGCGCTTTGCCGCCCATGTACGGGCGCAGGACCTCGGGAATGGTGACGCTGCCGTCGGCCTGAAGGTGATTTTCCAGGAAGGCGATGAGCATACGCGGCGGCGCGACGACGGTGTTGTTGAGCGTGTGCGGCAGATACATTTTGCCGTCCTCGCCCTTGACGCGGATCTTCAGCCTTCTCGCCTGAGCATCGCCGAGATTCGAGCAGGAGCAGACCTCGAAGTACTTCCTCTGACGCGGCGACCATGCCTCGATATCGCAGGACTTGACCTTGAGGTCGGCCAGATCGCCCGAGCAGCACTCGAGCTGGCGCACGGGGATCTCAAGGCTGCGGAACAGCTCCACGCTGTAGCGCCACATCCTCTCGTACCACGCCTTGCTGTCCTCGGGCCTGCAGACGACTATCATCTCCTGCTTTTCAAACTGGTGGATGCGGTAAACGCCGCGCTCCTCAATGCCGTGCGCGCCCTTTTCCTTGCGGAAGCAGGGGCTGTAGCTCGTCAGTGTCTGCGGCAGGCTCGACTCGGGCAGTATCTGGTCGATGAACTTGCCGATCATCGAGTGCTCGCTCGTGCCGATAAGGTACAGATCCTCGCCCTCGATCTTATACATCATCGCGTCCATGTCCGTCTGGCTCATGACGCCCTCGACGACGTTGCCGTGGATCATGAACGGCGGCACGCAGTATGTAAAGCCCTTGTCTATCATGAAATCGCGGCCGTAGGCGGTCATTGCCGAGTGCAGGCGTGCGATATCGCCCATGAGGTAGTAAAAGCCGCTGCCGGAAACGCGGGCTGCCGAATCCATGTCGATGCCGTTAAAGCTCTCCATGATCTCGGTGTGGTAGGGGATATCGTAGTCGGGCACCAGCGGCTCGCCGAAGCGCTCTACCTCGACGTTTGCCGAATCGTCCGGGCCGATGGGCACGCTGTCGTCGATAATATTCGGGATCGTCAGCATGATCCTGCGGATGCTCACGGCAAGCTCGTCGTGCAGCGCCTCAAGCTCTGCAAGACGGTCGGCGTTTGCCTTGACCTGCGCCTTGGCCTCCTCTGCCTCAGCGAGCTTCGAGGGGTTCTTCTTTGCCTGACCCATGAGCTGTCCGACCTTTTTCGACAGGGCGTTGCGCTTTGCGCGCAGATCGTTTGCCTCGGTCATCGCCGCACGGTACCTGGCGTCAAGCTCAATGACCTCATCGACCAGCGGAAGCTTCGCGTCCTGAAACTTCTTCCTTATGTTCTCCTTGACTGTCTCCGGATTTTCACGGACAAATTTTATATCCAGCATTATAATTTTCTCCTTATTTTATTATTTCTTCCCAGCTGCGTCCCATGCGCGCAAGATTTGATATGAGCGCCTCGCGGTCATCGCTGTCGTAAAATTCCAATATTATCCTGCCGCCCTTACGCTTCTGCTCAAGCGCGACCCTTCGCGAGAGCGAGCGGCTGAGGAAATCCTCGGTCTCCGCTATGTAATCGACCATCAGCTCGTTCGTTTTTGACTCCTCCGCCGGCTCCTCGGCGAGCTTTTTGAGCGTTTTCGTGACGAGCTGCTCGGTCTTGCGCACGGAAAGAGCGCCGTCTATGACCGCCCTTGCGGTCCTGAGCTGCAAGCCGGCATCGCCTATAGGCAGCAGCGCACGGGCATGACCTGCCGAAAGAGTTCTGTCCTCGACCAGAGGCAGCACGTCCCTGCTCAGGCTCAGCAGTCGGATCGCATTGGCTATCGCCGGGCGCGAGCGTCCGACGCTTTTGGATGCCTCCTCCTGCGTCAGGCCGTATTCCTCTATGAGGCTTTTATAGCCGAGCGCCTCCTCGATGGGGTTCAGATCCTCGCGCTGCAAATTCTCCACCAGCGCAAGCTCCGCGACCCGGCGGTCGTCGGCGTCGATGACGCGCACGGGCACCTCGACGAGTCCGGCCATCCGGCTTGCCCGCCAGCGGCGCTCGCCGGCGATTATCTGATAAAATCCGCCCTCGCGGCGGCGCACGGTGATCGGCTGGATCAGGCCGTACTGCGAAATCGAATCGGCCAGCTCCTGCAGGGCGTCGTCGTCGAAGTGACTTCGCGGCTGCTCGGCGCGCGGCTCGACCTTGGCGATGGGCGCGTAAATGAGCTCGCCCTCGCTCTCGTTATCGAGAATATCGTCGCCGAAGAGCTCGCTCAGGCCGCGTCCGAGCCCTTTTTTCGTATCCTTGGCCATATTTGCTCCTTTCAGCTCTTTTTTCTGTACTTTTCGCGCAGAAGAAACTCGTCTGCGAGCTTCATGTATGCGCGGCTGCCCTTGCCGATGCGGTCGTAGGCTACGCCGGGCTTGCCGTGGCTCGGCGCCTCCGACAGGCGCACCGAGCGCGGGATCACCGTCTCGTAGACCTTGGCGCCGAAATACTCCTTCAGCTCGAACGCGACCTGCTGGGTCAGATTCGTGCGCGCATCGTACATGGTCATGACGATCCCCTGGATGCGCAGTGCCGGATTCAGGCGCTTATTGCACATGCGGATCGTCGTCATGAGGTCTGCAATGCCCTCAAGCGCGTAATATTCGCACTGCATGGGTATAATTACGTTGTCGGCCGCCACGAGCGCGTTGAGCGTCAGGAGCTCCAGCGACGGGGGGCAGTCGATGAATATGTAGTCGTAGTCGTTGTAGACCATTTGCAGCGCGGCCTTCAGCACAAACTCGCGCTTATCCCTTCGCACAAGCTCGACCGACGCGCCGGACAGCTCCTTATTCGACGGGATCACATCGCCGTAGGGCGTATGGCGGATGCAGTCGAGCGTGTCGGCGTTTTTTATCAGCAGTTCGTAAGCGCCGGGCACGGCATTCTTGTCCACGCCCATGCCGGAGGTCGAGTTGCCCTGAGGGTCGCAATCGACCAGCAGCACGCGCTTGCCCTTCATTTTCAGCGCGCAGGCAAGGTTCACGCAGGTCGTGGTCTTGCCGACGCCGCCCTTCTGGTTGGCTATCGCAATTATTCTTGACATAGTCTCACCTCTTGCGGCTATTATATCAAGACTGTGCGCGCTTTTCAACGTTTCACATGAAACATTTGAAAATATTTTCTCAACGTTTCACGTGAAACGCAGGACTGATGTTTCACATGAAACATCAGTCGACAAGAGCGTCGATATCCGGGATCGTGAGGCCGTCGTGCAGCGCAAGGTCAATGCCGTAGGCTATGAGCTTCGAAACAGAGTTCACAAGCTCGTCGATATTACGCGGCGTGACGAACAGGCGCTCAGCGCCCTCGTTATCGCACAGCGACGCGGCGTCAGCAACCGTCGGAACGCCGACGGCGATCACGGGGCAGCCGAGGTAAGCCTCGCTTATCTCGGCGCGGTCGTTGCCTACGCCGCTGCCGGGGGATATTCCGCTGTCGCAAAGCTGCACATTGCGGCAGAGTCTGTTTATCTCGCCGCTGGCAAGGGCATCGACCGCAATAACGCAGTCCGGGCGTACAAGCTCGCACATGCTGCGTATCGCCTGAGCGCTTTCAATGCCTGTCGTGCCCAAAACGCCGGTGCGCAGGACGGATACGGACGAAAAGGCCGCGAAATCCTTTGGCAGCGAGGCTTTGAGGTGCCGCGTGACGATCAGGCCGTCGGAGACGCAGGGACCGACCGCATCGGGAGTGACCGCACGGTTGCCGAGGCAGGCAACAAGATAGCTTTTCGAACGCACGACGGCGGGGAAGCTCCGCAGAAGCTCACGCAGGGCGGCGGCGCAGTCGGGGAAGCTTTGGCCGCGCCGTGTAACATAATCTGCCATTTCCAGGGTCAGATACTTTCCGAGAGGTTTTCCGAGCGCCTGAGCGCCCGCGTCGGAATAAATGACGACGCGGCTGACAGTGCAGCCGTGGATAGTGAATTTGTCGGCTCTCACTCCCTCTTGGGCTTCATCCAGCCTTGCCGCGGCCTCTGCGGCAAGGTCGGTGCGGGCAAATTGCTTTTGCATTGTTCGTCCTCCAATAACAATATATAGTGGTAGCATCCCCAAGCGCGGCACAAGTGATACATTGAAAGATAAAAAAACGGAAAAAGAGTAAAAAAAGCTTGCAATCTCAGTGGTTTGATGATAAACTAATTATCCGCGAGCGTCTACTCGCATTTCGTTACGTTATTCAGTCCCAAACGGCAGTAACCGCCAGATCGGAAATCAGTCTGGCAGCCGGCGTAAACCGGCGGTTTTCGCCGGAAAAGTCCGTAGACTTTTGTTACTAAGTTATAAGGAGGTGCACAACGATGCCCAACATTAAGTCCGCAATGAAGAGAGACGAAAAGAGCAAGGAGCTCCGCGCAAAGAATCGCGCAGACAAGACCGCGCTCAAGACCGTCATGAAGAAGTTCGACGCAGCAGTCGCAGGCGGCGACAAAACCGCAGCGGCAGACAGCTACAAGGTCGCAGTCAAGGCCGTGGACAAGGCAGCCTGCAAGGGTCTTATCCATAAGAACAACGCAGCTCACAAGAAGAGCGCCATGACCGTCGCACTCAACAAGATGGATTGATCTTATACATTAAATAAAAAGAGCGAGGAAATTTCATTCCTCGCTCTTTTTGTCAGTCTCAAGGGAGCGCAGACATAACATCTGCACTCCCTGCTTTAATTAAAACAGCTATCTGCTAAGCTCACTTATCGTCACTGACGCCGCGGCGGGCGGCCTCGAAGCGGCGGCGGGCCTCCTCGTATTCCCGGCGCGCCCTTTCGTAATCGTTACGGCGGGCCTCTGTCTCGAGCTTTTCGGCCTCCTCGTTCAGGCGGCGGGTCTGCTCTGTGAGCTCATCGATGTCGCTCGACGCGGGCGCGGGCTTATATTCCGCCGCGGCCCTGGCTCTTGCGGCCTTTTTCTTTCTGCTCGTATTGTCCCTGCGGCGGCGCGGCTCGTAGTCCTCGTCGCTGTCGTCGTCCTCGGCATCGTCCGTTCCGCCGGCGGCAGCCTCGACAGGAGCCTCCGGGCGGGTGTACTGCGGCCTTTCCCGACCATTTATGACATCGGAGAAGGTGCGGCTGCACAGTATGGCCACGATCGCGGCGACGACCGAAGCGCCGAGCAGCACGAGCATTGCTATAAGCTGCGTTCTGCCGCTGCCCGAGCCGTCCTCAAGGGCATACACGAAGCTGCGGTAATCGTTTGACAGGCCGTAGAAGTTAAGTCCGAGCGCGGCGGCGGCGGTGATGCCCGTAGCTCCGGAGGCCGCGAGAAGGCGGGTGCGGTTGGGCTTGCGCGCCGCGAGCACCCCGAGGATGCCGGCGATGACGCCGATGATGCTTATGATGCGCAGAAGGTTATACAGCTTCTGGCGCAGGTCGAGCTCGGCGTTGAGCTTGTCCGTGTCGGCATCGACATAGTCGCGAGCAGCCTGAAGCACGGACTCGTAATCGCTTTCGTCGCTCACGCGCTCGGCTATGCCGTCATTATCCATAAGCAGCGCGACGCCGGATTTTACGGCCTGCTCGACATCGTCCTGCTCTGTGAGAGTTTCCTTAAGCTCGTTCATCTTGCTGACGTTTTCGCTCAGCTGCTGCTGGCCGGCGTTGAGCTGTGCCTTTGCCGCGGCGAGCTCGGCCTTGCCGTTATCGAGCTGCACCTTGGCGGCGGCTAACTGCTCCTTGCCCTGATCGAGCTGTGTCTTTGCCGCGGCGAGCTGAGTTTTGCCGTTATTGATCTCCTGCTCTGCGGCGGCTATCTGCGAGTTTGCCTGCGCGAGGGCGGCCTGACCGTCCTCATAGGCCTTCATTTCGGCCTTGAGATCCTCTATGGAGGTGTAGCCGTACTTGGCAAGCGTCTGCGAGACGAGGTCGCCCCAGCCGCCGAGACTCTGGATAAGGTCGTATATGGGCTTTGCCTTTTCGTATGCGGGAGTTGCCGCGTCAAGCTGAGCCTGCGCCGCGTCGCGCTGAGCCTTTGCGTCGTTGAGCTGAGCCTCGGCGTCGTTCAGGCGCTTTTCCGCCGCCTGATACTCGGCGAGCTTTGCGTTATACTGCGCCTCGGCCGCGTCGTACTCGGCCTGACCCTTTGCTATCTTCGCGGCTCCGGCGTTGTACTGCTGCTGACCGGCGTTATACTGCTCGGTGCCCTTCTGATCGGTCACGACCGACTCTGTGTAGTCCTTCTCGTCCTCGGTGCGGTTTTCCTCCGCCTTGCGCAGCTCTGCCACGCGCCCGTCGAGAATATCGACAAAGTCAAGGATGTCGGACCTCTGTCCGCGCTTGAAGCGCAGGATGTCCGACAGCTCGTCCGAGCCGTTGCCTGCTGTGACGATACCGAAAACCGAGGATGCCGCGAGCAGTATGCTCAGGATCATTAACAGCGTTCTTTTCATATCTGTGCTCCTTTCTACGGCGGAAGCATATTCCCCCGATGCCTCCGATGACATTACATATTCCCCTTCTGCTTTTGCGCTATCTGCTCGATATCCTCCGCAAACAGCGGACGCAGACGGCGCTTTCGCCTGAGCGTCGTGCGCATGATGAACCCGTCCCCCCAGACGAGCATCTGCGGCAGCACGAACAGCACCAGAAGCAGAGATATTATGGTTCCGCGCCCCAGCACAAGGCCGATGACGGAGATGATGCTCTCGGTGCTTATAAAGCCGATGAGCAGACCCGCGATGACGAGGATGCTGCCGCTTGTTATAAGCGTCGGCAGTGCGCCGTTTAAGGCAAGGCGTATCGATTTGCGGCGCGAGACGTTCTTCTGCCGCAGATCAAGATAACGGTTTGATACGACAATCGCATAGTCTATATTCGCGCCCATCTGAATGGCGCTTACGATCAGATACCCGACGAAGAACACCGGCCTGTTCGTGAAATACGAGATCGAGAAGTTGAGCCATATGCTGCCCTGGATGACGACTATCAGCAGCAGCGAAAGTCCCGCGGAGCGGAACACGAGCATTATGACGAGCACGACAAACAGCGCCGACAGCGCGCTCACCATCACATTGTCCGTCGAGAACGACTCCTGCAGATCGCGCGAGGCGGTCGCGCTGCCGGTGACGTAGACGTCGCCGCCGTAATACTGCCCGGCAATGCCGTGGATCGCTGAGATGAGCGCGTAGCTTTCGTCAGACTGCACGGGCGTGTCGGAATACACCAGCATCCGGCTGTAGTGCTCGCCCTGAAGCTGCGCCTTCGCGTCGGCAAGCTGAGCGTAGAGGCTGTCTATCATGTCGAGCTTATCCTGTGAAAGCTCAATGCTGCCCTCCTCGGCGATATCGTGCAGGAACAGAAACAGGTCGATGAGCGGAACCTTGTATTCGCGCATATTTGACTGCACCTGATCGTAATCGGCGTGGCGTGCGGCGTAGAACACGAACAGCGCCGAGGCCGTCGTATCGTCAAGCCCGGCAAGCTCGGAAAACTCGGCTATGCTGAGCTTGTCACTCAGGCGATAGTCGCCGGCGACCTTGACGGAGGCTATGCCGAGCACCGACGTGACATGGTCAAGCTTCGATATCTCGTCGAGCATCCTTGCCTGCGTTTCATAATCGCCCGTCGGCACGACGAGCGCCATCATATTGCTGTTGCCGAAGGTTTTTATGATATCCTGATGCGCCTTCTGCGAATCGTTCAGGCGCAGGGGGTAGTCGTCGCTGTAGTTATACGAAAACGGGCACATGCTCGAGAAGAAGAACGCTGCGGCGATGATGCAGATGAACACCGGCGGTACGAGCTTGCGCGAGCGCCAGGCAAAGCGGCCGACTGCGTCTATGCCCGGCACGAAGCTGCGGTGCTTTGTTTTTTCTATCCGGCCGCTGAACATGAACAGCAGCCCCGGCATGAGCAGGAACACCGTCAGCATCGAAATGAGTATGGATTTAATGAGCACCTTGCCGAGGTCGCCGCCGAGACCGAACTGCATAAACGTCATGGCGACAAGGCCGCCGATAGTCGTAAGCGACGAGGACGCGATCTCGGGTATAGCCTTGGCAAGCGCCTCTATCGCCGCATCGTAGGCCTCAAAATGCCGCCGCTCCTCCGCGAAGCGGTTGCATAGAATGATAGCGTAGTCTATTGCCAGCGCAAGCTGCAAAATCAGCGTTACGGAGTTTGCGACGTATGATATCTCCTTAAACAGGAAGTTTGAGCCCTGCTGGATAGCGGCCGCCAGCGCGAAGGTTATAAGCAGCACCGGCACCTCGGCATAGCTGCGCGAGGTGATAAGCAGCAGGATGATGACAGTCACGACGCTCAGTGCTCCGATAATGAGCATCTCGCCCAGAAGCTGACTGCTGAAGTCCGAGCCGACCTCGGTGTAGAGCTTTATATTGCCGGCATCGTACCGCTGAGCGACGAGGGCGTTCATGTCCTCAAGTGCTTTTTTGCTGATATCGTCGCTTGAGGCTCCGGCAAAGCTCACCGTTATGAGCGCCGTGCCGTCTTTGTAGTGCTCATCGGTATCGTCAAAGCCCGCCGAGCGCACGCCGTCTATATCCGCTATTTCCTGCGAGAGCTTGAGCGCATCGTCATACGATATGTGCTCTACCATCAGATCGGCCGTCGCATAGGTGATAAACTCACCCTCCATGGCGCTCAGACCGCGCCGTGTTTCGGTTTCTTCCGGAAGAAAATGAAAAAGATCGTTTTCGACCGTCGTGAGCTGCGAGGTGTATACCGACAGACAGGCCAGAAGAAGGAACAAAACGAGCATGAACTTCCTGCTGTCAATGATGAATTTGGCTAATCTGTGCATGTGCTTCTCCCACTGGAATGGATGTCTGTTTATTTTATTACAAACGGAAACAAACATCAAGACAGTATCGCCAATTTTTTATTAATTTTCTTGTATTCGGCCCGCCTGCGATATATAATTTAGAGGCGAACCTCCGCACCTACGGATACGCTTATTGCGGTCGCCCGGTATCGGAGCTGCGGAGAAAACCGCAAGTGCGCCGCTTCCCGCAGACAAGGAGCAAAAGCTCTGCCCGCGCTCAAACCTATTCGTAGGGGCGACCATCGGTCGCCCG